>NZ_QPEL01000043.1:0-127309 GCF_008368965.1 Bacillus sp. AY2-1
AACCACCGAATATGATGCCATATCAAATGCCGTATCAACAGCCTATGATGCCGCCGAATCCATATTATCAACAACCAAATCCATATCAAATGCCATATCAGCAAGGAGCGCCGTTTGGACCGCAATATACGTCTATGCCAAACACGAATATGATGCCAATGGATAATAATATGCCGCCGCTTGTGCAGGGTGAGGAAGATTGTGGATGCGGAGGAGAAAGTAGACTATATAGTCCACAACCAGGCGGTCCGCAATATGCGAATCCTTTATATTATCAACCAACTCAATCTGCATATGCACCACAGCCAGGAACGATGTATTATCAACCAGATCCACCAAATGTATTTGGAGAGCCCATTTCAGAAGAAGAGGACGAAGAAGAAGTTTAAAAAGGCGGGAGTATTCCCGCCTTTTTTGCATGCGTGTTAATTAAGGAAATGAAGGGTTTTTATGAAGTGCTAGAAAATTCCCAGTGAAATATTAACAGTGTAAAAACCCTCTCTGTTACTCATCATAAGAGGGAGCTTTTCAGAAGAGAAGCTCATTCTAACAGAGGGGGTTTTTGTATTGAATACGAAAGTAAAAGTGATTGCTGCTTCTTTGTTAGTTACCAGTGCATTAGCTGCATGTGGTACACCAAAAGATAACAATGCAATGGATGGACGTAACTACAATTACGAGCGTACATCTTATAATGATACACACCAGTATCGTGATAATGTAACGCGTAATGATCGCTATACAGATTATGTAACATATAGAAATGGTCGTAACGATACAGGATATAACAATTATTACCGAGATGTAAATTACAACGGTCAAATTGCTAATCCACATCCAACACGTAATATTACAATGAACAATTCATACATTAACAATGATGGTAAAACAGCAGAAAAAATTACAAATCGTGTGAAACGTATGAATAACGTGGACCGTGTGTCTACAGTTGTATATGGAAACGATGTGGCGATTGCGGTAAAACCGCGTAATACAGTGACAAATGAAACGGCGATGGCGAACGAAATTCGTCAAGCTGTTGTAAATGAAGTTGGAAACAGAAATGTCTATGTTTCTGTAAGAAATGATATGTTTACTCGTGTCGATGCAATGAGCACACGTCTACGTAACGGTACAGTTACAAACGATTTTAATCGTGATATAGGAAATATGTTCCGAGACATTCGTTACGGTTTAACTGGTACTATGCGATAGCAAAACAAAAGAGGAAGGGATAGCCCTTCCTCTTCATTCATCGTTGTCTTGTAAACGACGTTTTTTAATAAAATAACTAACGGAGTAAGAAACTAAAAAGCATATGAGGAAAACACTACCTGTTAGAATAGATTCAAATAGAGGTCTTTCAGGACTGAAAATGAGATAAATAATAGTAATAATAATTCCAATAAGAAGAGAGCGTAAAACAAGCTTGTAATAAGGGGGTAATTTTATTTCCTTTTCGCCTTCTTCTACATCGATTGAAACACTTAACTGTAAATAAGCAAGTAAAATACTCGTAAGCATAAATAATAGCCATAATGGAGATTTCGTAATTTGATCAATTCCTTCAGTGAATCCGATATAGCCTAAAATCCCAACTACCCCAATGTATTGAAAAAGAAAGGCCATACGTATGTTTTTTAACATTTGAAGAATGAGACGTTCATCCTTTATTTTTTTCACAATATTCATCCCCTACTTATTATGATTTCGCTTTTATATCTATTGTAACATATATATTACAATTATCAATTTATAATTTACATAAAATGATTTGGATGAAAGAGGAAATAAGATATTTTTATAAACATGTTGCACTTATATTTTATTAATGTTATATTAACAAAGCGATGAGCTAATTTACGTAAGACGAGAGATATGCTTAAGTGCTAAACACGCGAATGTGGTCGCCTGGTCTCTCGCCGTAAACGCATCAAGACGCCTGCTTTGCAGGCGTCTTTCATTTTATATAAAAGTAAATGATACATGCAGATGAGGTAAATGCCTATCTGCATTTTTTATTTTTTCGAAAGAAATGTAATATGGATAAAACCCCCATTTCCGGAAAAACTACTAATGAAAGTTTGATTTTGCCTAGAAGAGGTGAACGGAAATGAAATGGATACTGATTGCGGTGCAAGCTTTCGTTATGATGTTTTGTTTCGTTTATGAAACGAATGTGAAGGCGGAAGGGCCAGTACCAGAAGTAACGAAAAAAGAACCCGAAGTTACAATTTTATTAGAGCGTATGTATGTTGATGGAGAAGTAAGTGAGGAAATACTTACAGAAAAAGTGGTGGATTTAGAAAAGTTTTTACAGCAGTATAAAGAATGGCAGCTCGTTGATCGTGATGATGTACAAATTGTATTGCAAAAGAAAGTTGATGATATTTCTCCGTTATTGAAAACGAGCGGTTATTTTGGCGTGTCAGAGGAAGGGATATTACAAATTTTCAAAGGTGTACCGAAAAGTGATAATGCGATTCACTCCTTCTTCCAAATTGATATGAAAAAGCTTGAGAGTTATGAGCGTGCGAAATTGAAGCGTGGTATTCGGATTAAATCAAAAGAAGGTTTTGTGAGAACGATTGAAAAAATGAAGCAATACGCAGTGCAAAATAAGAAAAAAAGCAGCTCATGGTGAGCTGCTTTTTCTTACTTATTCTTAGCTAAAATTTCTTTTGCGATTTCATCGATTAGCATATCTTTTCCGATTGGATTGAATGCTTTCGTATTGAAGATTTCGTTTGATACTTCATATACATGATTGTTTTTCACAGCTTTATTGTCTTTCCAAACGGCACTGTTTTTGTAGTCTTCGTAAACTTTATCAGCTTCGCCGCCAAAGTTTACAATAAACATTTGATCAGGTTGGAATGCAACAAGACCTTCTAGCGATACTTGCGCCATTGTTTGTTTTAAATCTGTACCTTTTGTTGCTGGAAGTTTTAAGTCATTAAAGATGATGTCACCGTATCCGAAGCTGCCGTATACGCGGAAGTTTTGTGGTGTAACTGCAACGAACATAAAGTTCTCATCTTTTGTTTTCTCTTTAATTTTTTTAGATAAAGAGTCTGCTTTCTTATCGTAGTCTGCAATCCATTTGTCTGCTTTCTTCTCTTCGCCAAATAGCTTACCTACTTCTTTAAATTTACCACGCCAGTCTTCTAAGTTTGTTTCTAGAACAACTGTAGGTGCAACCTTTTCTAGTTGATCATAAATTTTTAATTGACGGTTGTTTAAAATAATTAAGTCTGGTTTTAAAGCAGTAACAGCTTCTAAATCAACTTTAGGTGCCCAGTACCAACCTACTGCTTTTACTCCATCTAACTTATCTGTTAAGTGATTTTGGATTTTATCTTTATATGTATTTGCTGTACCAACAGGTTTGTGTCCAAGAAGTAATAGTTCTTCTGTTGATCCAGATAAGTCAACAATTCTCTTTGGATTTACTGGAATTGTTGCTTCACCTTTAGCATGTTTTACAACTTTTGTTTTCGGTTGTTCTTTTGCTTTCGATTCTTCTTTTTGAGAAGAGCAGCCAACGATAGAAAGAACAACAAGCATAATAGTAAATAAAATAAATAGCTTACGTTTCATCCTGATGTAACCCCTTTAATTAGTATTGATAATCATTATCGACCTCTGTATATTAAGGTGCTTTAACCTTTCTGTCAATGGAAAATAACAGAAGTTTCAAGTGGAGAACATTTGTTGGGGCAGTCTCGCTTTTCTATCATTAAATATGTTAAAATGGAATACATGATTTAAGAGGGAGAGATCGTATTTTGTTTGAATATGTTACAGGTTACGTGGAGTATGTAGGGCCGGAATATGTCGTAATTGATCATAATGGAATTGGTTATCAAATTTTCACACCGAATCCGTATGTATTTCAAAGAAGTAAGCAAGAAATCCGTGTCTATACATATCATTATGTAAGAGAAGATATTATGGCACTTTACGGGTTTAAAACACGTGAAGAGCGTTTATTATTTACAAAGTTGTTAGGCGTGTCTGGCATTGGGCCAAAAGGCGCTCTTGCAATTTTAGCTTCTGGTCAAACAGGACAGGTCGTTCAAGCGATTGAGCATGAAGATGAGAAGTTTTTAGTGAAATTCCCAGGCGTCGGAAAGAAAACAGCACGCCAAATGATTTTAGATTTAAAAGGAAAACTAGCAGATGTCGTACCAGATGCATTTGTTGATTTATTCTCAGACACAGAACGTTTTGATGAGAAGAAAGGTTCATCAGCTGAGCTTGATGAGGCACTGGAAGCTCTGCGTGCACTTGGATACGCAGAACGCGAAGTTTCTCGCGTTGTACCAGAGTTATTAAAAGAATCATTAACGACGGATCAGTATATTAAAAAGGCACTTAGTCTTTTACTAAATGGTAAGAGGTGAGTATAATGGACGAACGTCTCCTTTCAGGGGAATCTGCATATGAAGATTCGGATTTAGAATATTCATTACGGCCACAGACGCTCCGTCAGTATATTGGCCAAGATAAAGCGAAACATAATTTAGAAGTATTTATTGAAGCGGCGAAAATGCGTGAAGAAACGTTAGATCATGTGCTTTTATATGGACCACCAGGTCTTGGTAAAACGACGCTTGCGAATATTATTGCTAATGAAATGGGCGTTAATGTTAGAACAACTTCAGGTCCGGCAATTGAAAGACCAGGAGATTTAGCTGCTGTATTAACAGCGCTTCAGCCAGGAGATGTATTATTTATTGATGAAATTCATCGTTTGCATAGATCAATTGAAGAAGTATTGTATCCTGCAATGGAAGACTTTTGCCTTGATATCGTAATTGGAAAAGGGCCTTCAGCACGTTCTGTACGCCTAGATTTACCGCCATTTACATTAGTTGGAGCAACGACACGCGCCGGAGCATTATCAGCGCCGCTTCGTGACCGATTCGGTGTACTTTCAAGGTTAGAGTATTACACAGTAGATCAGCTTTCTGCGATTGTTGAACGTACAGCAGAAGTATTCGAAGTTGAAATTGATTCGTTAGCTGCACTAGAAATTGCAAGGCGTGCTCGTGGTACACCTCGTATTGCAAATCGTCTTTTAAGACGTGTACGTGATTTCGCGCAAGTTCGTGGTAACGGAACGGTTACGATGGAAATTACACAAATGGCATTAGAGCTACTGCAAGTAGATAAATTAGGTTTAGATCATATTGATCATAAATTACTGCTTGGTATTATTGAGAAATTCCGTGGTGGTCCAGTTGGATTAGAAACGGTTTCAGCAACAATTGGAGAAGAATCTCATACGATTGAAGATGTGTATGAGCCGTATTTATTACAAATTGGCTTTTTACAACGAACGCCAAGGGGCCGAATTGTAACGCCGCTTGCGTATGAACATTTCGGAATGGAGATACCAAAAGTATGACGGAGATGCCAAAGCTGCTTATTACAGCGGGGATCTTACTCATTGTTGTTGGATTAGCTTGGAAGTTCATTGGAAGGCTTCCAGGCGATATTTTTGTTAAAAAAGGAAACGTTACCTTTTATTTTCCTATCATTACATGTATTGTGTTAAGTATTGTATTATCTTTTATTATGTATATAATAAATCGATTCAAATAAGAAATAGGTGGATATAGCTATGGATATAAATCTGTTTGATTTTCATTTACCAGAAGAACTTATTGCACAAGTCCCGTTAGAAGAGCGTGAAACATCAAGATTAATGGTGTTAGACCGTGAAACAGGTGATATTGAGCATAAACATTTTACGGACATTCTTTCCTACTTACATGAGGGGGATTGTTTAGTTTTAAATGAAACGAAAGTTATGCCTGCTCGTTTGCATGGTGTGAAAGAAGATACAGGCGCACACATTGAAGTACTTCTTTTAAAACAAGAAGAGGGCGATAAGTGGGAAACGCTTGTAAAGCCAGCGAAACGTGTAAAAGAAGGAACTGTTATCTCTTTTGGCGAAGGAAAATTAAAAGCAACTTGCACAGGAACTGCAGATCAAGGTGGACGTCAGCTTGAATTTTCATATGACGGCATCTTCTATGAAATTTTAGATGAACTTGGGGAAATGCCACTTCCTCCATATATTAAAGAGACGCTAGAAGATCGCGATCGCTATCAAACAGTATATGCGAAAGAAATTGGTTCAGCAGCAGCGCCGACTGCGGGACTTCACTTTACAGAAGAGTTACTTGAGAAGTTAAAGCAAAAAGGCGTTCAGTTAGCATTCATTACACTTCACGTAGGACTTGGAACATTTAGACCAGTTTCTGCAGATACGATTGAAGAACACCATATGCACGCAGAATATTACCATATGTCTGAAGAGACAGCGGCATTATTAAATCGTGTAAAAGAGAATGGTGGACGTATTATTACTGTAGGTACGACATCAACTCGTACGTTAGAAACAATTGCAACAGATCATAACGGTAAGCTTTGCGCCGCTTCTGGATGGACAGATATTTTCATGTATCCGGGATATGAATTTAAAGCAATTGATGGTTTAATTACAAACTTCCACTTGCCGAAATCAACATTAATCATGCTTGTAAGTGCATTTGCAAATAGAGATAATGTACTTCATGCTTACAATGAAGCAGTAAAAGAAAAATATCGTTTCTTTAGCTTCGGTGATGCAATGTTCGTTGCATCTCACGCTAAAATGAGAAACAAATAAAAGGAGTAAGTTATGACAGCAATTCGTTATGAATTTATTAAGACATGTAAACAAACGGGTGCCCGTTTAGGTCGTGTGCATACACCGCACGGTTCATTTGATACACCAACATTTATGCCAGTTGGTACACTTGCGACAGTTAAGACAATGTCACCAGAAGAATTAAAAGCAATGGATTCTGGCATTATTTTAAGTAATACGTATCATTTATGGCTACGTCCAGGTCATGAAATTATTCGTGAAGCAGGCGGCTTGCATAAATTTATGAACTGGGATCGTGCAATCTTAACAGACTCTGGTGGTTTCCAAGTATTCAGTTTAAGTGACTTCCGTCGTATTGAAGAGGAAGGCGTTCACTTCCGTAACCACTTAAATGGAGATAAATTATTCTTATCACCAGAAAAAGCGATGGAAATTCAAAATGCATTAGGTTCAGATATTATGATGGCATTTGATGAGTGTCCACCATTCCCAGCTACTTTTGAATATATGAAGAAGTCTGTAGAACGTACAAGCCGTTGGGCAGAACGTTGCTTAAAAGCGCATGAACGTCCACAAGATCAAGGTTTATTCGGTATTGTACAGGGCGGGGAGTACGAAGAGCTTCGTCGTCAAAGTGCAAAAGACCTTGTTTCAATGGACTTCCCTGGTTACGCTGTAGGTGGTTTATCTGTAGGTGAGCCGAAAGATATTATGAACCGTGTACTTGAGTTTACAACACCACTTCTTCCAGATAATAAGCCACGTTACTTAATGGGAGTAGGTTCTCCTGACTCATTAATCGATGGTGCAATTCGTGGTATTGATATGTTTGACTGCGTACTTCCAACTCGTATCGCTCGAAATGGTACATGTATGACAAGTGAAGGTCGTCTAGTTGTAAAAAATGCGAAATTTGCAAGAGACTTCGGTCCGCTTGATCCAAATTGTGATTGCTATACATGTAAAAATTACTCTCGTGCGTACATTCGTCACTTAATGAAATGTGATGAAACGTTCGGAATTCGTTTAACGTCTTATCACAACCTTCATTTTCTGTTAAACTTAATGGAGCAGGTGAGACAAGCTATTCGTGAAGACCGTCTTGGCGATTTCCGCGAAGAATTCTTTGAACAGTATGGCTTTAATAAACCGAATGCTAAAAACTTCTAATACATAATTTAAAAGGAGGAACAAAAGATGAATGCAGGTATGATGAATATCGTTATGATTGTTGCGATGTTTGCGATTTTCTATTTCTTATTAATTCGCCCGCAACAAAAGCGTCAAAAAGCAGTTGCTCAAATGCAAAACGAATTAGCAAAAGGTGATGCTATCATAACAATTGGTGGCTTACACGGTACAATCGAATCAGTAGATGACACGAAAATTGTTATTAAATCTGGTGGTTCACACTTAACTTTCGATCGCAATGCGATTCGTGAAGTTGTGAAAAACTAATGTGGAAGGCCCTGCATGAAATGTGCAGGGCCTTTTTTAGTTACTTTGCTTTGACATATTTACACCGAAAATACCACCGAGTGTACTCGCCCCCATTAATGCTAATTGATAAAGTAATTGTGAGTTCGATAAAGTTTGAGAAAAGCCTAAATAGTTAACTAGAAAAACGAGTATAGTGAACGTGAGACCTGTTGTGAGACCTACCAGCCACCCTTTCCCCTGTGCTTTGTTGCCAGCAATAAAACCAGACATAAGCATAGATAAAAGAGCGAGTATAAAAATAGTAACGGCTAATGTCCCTTCGTTTATATTCGTAAACTTTAATAAAAGAGCCATAATCATGCTAGTAAGAGATGCGAGAATTAATAGTGTAGTAATACCGAATCCGATTGCAGTGGATAATTTTTTCGTTCCATCCATTTATACATTCCCCCTTTTTAATACAAGCATATTTTCCTTTTGTCTAAGTTAGACTAGTTTCTTTTTTATAGGGGAGTCTATACGTAAAAAAGGAGATGTAGAAATGGAATGGATATCAATAATTGGACGGACAATGCTTTTGTATACCATCATCTTAATTATTTTTCGTCTTATGGGTAAACGTGAGATAGGAGAGCTAAGTGTATTAGATTTAGTCGTATTTATTATGCTTGGAGAAATGGCTGTAGTAGCAATTGAAAATACCGATAAATCACTTTGGCATCAATTAATTCCGATGACTTTTCTTATGTGCATCCAAATTATTTTGTCAGTCATTTCCCTAAAGTATCAACGCTTTCGGCATTTAATAGAAGGTGAGCCGGCTATTCTTGTAAACGCGGGGAAGATTGATGAAAAGAAGATGAGAAAGCAACGTTATAATATAGATGATTTAATGATGCAATTAAGGGAGCAAGGAGTTGGAGATATTCGGGATGTAGAATATGCTATTTTGGAACCGTCTGGGAAGTTATCTGTCTTTCAAAAACAAAAAAATAAACAGGATGTATTGCAGTTTACTCTTCCTCTTATTATTGATGGAGAAATTCAATCTAGTCATTTACAAATGATTGAACATACAGATGAATGGCTTATTGAGAAATTAAAAAACTTAGGTTATAACGATGTGACACAAATTTTATACTGTAGTTTTCAAAACGGAAAATTTTTTGTTGATGTAAAAGAAAATTAGAGATTTATTCTTTGAAAGAGTAAGAATGATTAGTTTAACTAATAATCAGTGGAGATTACCCCACTGATTAAAGTTTCAACTTATTTCAAAAATGAAAGTTTACGAATGATAGGGAGACGACTTAACTCTTCTTTTCGAATGAGTTTGAAGGTGAAGAGAAGTACGATATAAACAATTGTTGTTAAAGTGATTTCCCATAATGTTTGTATGCCGAGGGAATGAGAGAAAATAATATATTTATGAATATAAAAACCGAAGGCGCCTGCGATACCGATGGCAAGTCCGCCGAAAATATAGTCTTTTGCGTAAATGGTAAATGTAATCTTTTTTAAAACAGTAGCGTAGTGAAGAAATGTTACTGTTACAATATTTGCAGCGATAGCGAGAGCAACTCCCATCATTTGAAATTCTGGCCTTGAGGCTAGTACAAAAATAACAATTAATTTCACGGTGGCGCCAATAAATGTATTCATCATTGCAGCTCTTGCTAAGTTTAAAGCTTGCAAAACAGAGGTCAGTGGACTTTGGAAATAATGAAATAAAAAGCAAGGTGCAAGAAGTTGAATGAATGCTGTTGCGCTGTCTGATCCGTACATAAGAGTTAAAACAGGAGAAGCGAATACATATAATATAACGACAGACCATCCCCCGGTAATTAATGAAATTCGAAGTGCTTGTTGTAAGCGGTGCTCCACTAATTTATGTTGTCTTTTTGCCATCGCTTCACTAATAGAAGGGACGAGCGCTGTAGAAAGAGCGTATGTAATAAAGGCGGGTAGTGATAGGAGCGGGAATGCATAACCGTTTAACATGCCGTATTGCTGGGTTGCAACAGAAGCAGCGACACCAGCGATTGCTAAGCTTTGCATAACGACAATAGGTTCAAAAAAATATGAAACGGAGCCGATTAAACGACTTCCTGTAGTGGGAAGAGCTATATCCATAAGGGAATAAAATGTTCCTTTGCTCTCCTTTACAGTAGTGAAAAATCCAGAGCGTATTGATAAATGTTTTTCGCGCTGAAATAACGTGAGTAAAAATAATAAGGATGCAACTTCACCGAGAACAGCTGATAACATAGCACCGGCTGCAGCATATTCTACGCCGTAAGGTAAAAATAATTGAATGCATATAGCGATAATGGTAATGCGGACAACTTGTTCTAGAACTTGTGCATAAGCGCTAGGTTTCATATTTTGTTTCCCTTGAAAGTAACCGCGCAAAACAGAAGAAATGGCAATAACAGGAACGACGGGCAAAATGGCTATTAATGGATAGTACGTTCTTTCGTCGGTTAATAATGTTTTTGCTAAAATAGGTGTGAGGAACATAATTCCGATTGTTAATATGATACTAATAACGGATGTAACAGCTAGTGATACAGTTAATATTTTTTTAACTCTTTGTTTATCGTTCACAGCTTCCGCTTCTGCTACAAATTTTGCGATTGCGACAGGAAGACCGATTTGTGTTAATGTAATTGCTAAAATGAATGTAGGAACGGCCATCATATAAAGACCAACGCCTTCTTCACCTAAAATACGTGCCATTACTATACGATTGATGAAACCGAGTATTTTTGTAATAAATCCGGCTATCATTAAAATAAATGCGCCTTTTAAAAAGCTTTGTCTCGTCATGTTCTTCTCCTACCTTCTCAAAATCAATGGAATGATTTACAATAATTTATATGCACGTACGAGACAAGAATGACAAGCATTTAAGAGAGTGAACTATGATAGCGCTCTTGAAAGTAGTTATTGCTGTCCATTAGAGCGGGATTAAAGCGACTTTTTCGTGCTGAAATAAGAAGGAGATGTTATAGATGTTAGATAAAGAGGCTTTGGTAGAATCATACCGCGGACAGTTACAAGTCGTTTTAGAAAGTAAAGTAGAAGAGTTTCACATGTTCGGTTACGACCGAGTGACAGATGATGATATTTGGAAGTTTCTCAAAGTGAAAAAGTGGAAAAAGATAGACAGTGATGTTAGATTATATGAATTGGTAAATGATGTATTAAGAGTAAGTGCTAATGAGTATATGACATATTTAACTGTTGAAGCGTACCAAGCGCCACTTTGGTCATTTGATGAGTACGAAAATAAATAACCGACTGCAATTGGTTTGTTCTTCCTTTTGCAGTATAATGATATGTATTGATAAAGAGGAAATAATTATGTCTAAGATTATATATAAAGGAGGTAGTGAAGAGGAAAATAAATGATGAAAGTCTAGGTAGTGTAAAAGCTTACCTATACAGCTAGTGATGAACTAGCAAAAATTATAGAAAGGAAGTCTACTAACTAGGCGTATGCACACGTATAAAAGTGAATCGTAAGAGATTTATTTAAAGTGTTAGTAGCAGAAAGAGGGTACATATGGCAAAGCGTGGTACGAGAATTGCCGCCTTTTTCCTCATCGTCTTATTAATCGGTGGAGTAATTGGTGCGGCGGGAAAAGACATAGCAAAAGGAATTAGTCTAGGACTAGACCTTCGCGGTGGTTTTGAAATTCTGTATGAAGTAAAACCAGCCAAAAAAGGTGATAAAATCGATCGAGACGTACTTGTAAGTACAGTAGGTGCTCTTGAAAATCGTGTCAATGTTCTCGGTGTAAGTGAGCCGAACATTCAAATCGAAGGGCAAGATCGAATTCGTGTACAGCTTGCTGGTGTACAAGATCAGCAAAAAGCACGTGAAATGTTATCAACACAAGCGAAATTAACATTCCGTGATGTGGATGATAACCTTCTTATGGATGGAACGGATTTAAAAGGCGGCGGAGCGAAGCAAACATTTGATGAGCAAGGCCGTGCGAGCGTAGGTCTTACACTGAAAAGCGCTGAAAAATTCCGTGCAGTAACTGAAAAAATTTCTAAAATGCCACCACCAACGAATTTAATGGTAATTTGGCTTGACTTTGAAGAAGGAAAAGATTCGTATAAAGCAGAATCTGCAAAACCGAATCCGAAGTTCTTATCAGCGGCAACAGTAAGCCAAGTATTTAACCAAGCTGAAGTATCTATCGTAGGTGGAAACTTCACAGTTGAAAGTGCGAAACAACTTTCATCTTTATTAAATGCAGGTGCACTTCCTGTTGATTTAAAAGAAATGTATTCAACATCTGTTGGAGCGAAATTTGGTCAACAAGCGTTAGAGCAAACGATTTTCGCTAGTGCGATTGGTATCGCTCTTATTTTCTTATTTATGCTTGTATTCTACCGTTTACCAGGACTTGTAGCGGTTATTATGTTAGGTCTATACATTTTCGTTACATTACTTGTCTTTAACTGGATGCATGCAGTTCTTACGTTGCCAGGTATTGCGGCGTTAGTGCTCGGGGTAGGTATCGCAGTTGATGCGAATATTATTACGTACGAGAGATTGAAAGAAGAGCTGAAAATTGGTAAGTCCATGATGTCGGCATTTCGTGCTGGTAACCATCGTTCATTAGCAACAATTCTAGATGCAAACGTTACGACTCTTGCAGCAGCTGGTGTGTTATTCGTTTATGGTAATAGCTCTGTAAAAGGATTCGCAACAAGTTTAATCGTAAGTATTTTAGTTGGTTTTATTACGAACGTATTCGGTACTCGTTTCTTACTAGGTTTACTTGTAAAGAGCCGTTACTTTGATAAAAAACCAGGATATTTTGGTGTGAAACAAAAGGATATTATTCCATTAACAAAAGGTGTAGTACATCCGCCAACGAGATTTGATCGTATTAACTTTGTAAATATCGGTCATAAATTCCTTATCTTCTCGATTGTAGTTGTGATTGCGGGTGCAATTATCTTACCAATTTTCAAATTGAATCTTGGTATTGACTTTGCAAGTGGTACACGTATTGACTTGCAATCAAAACAAGCCGTTACGGTGTCTGATGTTCATAAAGATTTTAAAGAATTGAACATTGATGTGAAGGAAGAAAATATTGTACCGACTGGAGATGACAATAAAGGTTTCGCAGTTCGTACATTAGGTGTTTTATCAAAAGATGAAATTGCGAAAACAAAAACATTCTTCCACGATAAATATGGTACAGATCCAAACATAAGTACAGTTTCACCGACAATCGGGAAAGAAATTGCACGAAATGCATTTATCGCTGTACTGATTGCTTCTGCAGTTATCATTTTATACGTAAGTATTCGATTCCGATTTACGTATGCGTTATCTGCAGTGCTTGCGTTACTACATGACGCATTCGTTATGGTTGTTATGTTTAGTATTTTCCAATTGGAGGTAGACTTAACGTTTATCGCTGCAGTACTAACAATCATCGGTTATTCTATTAATGACTCGATTGTTACATTTGATAGAAACCGTGAATTATACAAACAGAAAAAACGAGTTCGCGATATAAAAGACTTAGAAGAAATCGTAAATGCAAGTATTCGCCAAACGCTTGGTCGTTCGATTAACACAGTATTAACAGTGTTATTCCCAGTAATTGCACTGCTTATCTTCGGTAGTGAGTCATTACGTAACTTCTCGTTTGCGTTACTTGTTGGATTAATTGTAGGTACGTACTCTTCTGTTTTCGTTGCTTCTCAAATTTGGTTAATGCTTGAAAACCGTCGTTTGAAAAGAGGTAAAAACAAGAAGAAGGTTGAGAAAGTAGAATCTGAACCGCAAGTATAGAAAAGATGATGTCTCTTTATGAGGCATCTCTTTTTTCGTTTGTGGATACAATAAGATAGCAACTTTTTAATGGGAATAATATGGAAGAAAGTGGTGGTTTTATCGCTGTTTTTGTTAAAATAAAATGATAGGTTAAGAAAAGAAGGGATTTTAATTATGGAAAAAGATGAACGTTTTAAACAGGCCGAGTTTGGTGCTATTGTCGGGATCGTTGGTAATATTATATTAGCAATTGTAAAGGCGGTAATTGGTTATATTGGGAACAGTAAAGCACTGTTAGCAGATGCGGTGCATTCTGCATCAGATGTAATTGGTTCGCTAGCTGTACTTTTTGGATTGCGAGCGGCAAAGCAGCCACCTGATGAAGATCATCCGTATGGTCATGGTAAAGCGGAATCGATTTCAGCGATTATTGTTGCGGTATTATTATTTATTGTGGGACTCGAGATAGCGATTTCGTCTATAAAAGCTTTTTCGCAGGAACTAGAACCACCGAAAGGAATTACGATTTTTGCTGTTGTTCTTTCGATTATCGTGAAAGAAGGAATGTTCCAATATAAATTCCGATTAGGGAAGAGGGTAAATAGTGATGCAATTATTGCAAATGCATATGAGCACCGTTCGGATGTATTTTCTTCAATTGCAGCTTTAATCGGTATTTGTGCAGCTATAATCGGTGGTAAGCTTGGTGTAGACTGGCTTGTATACGCTGATCCGATTGCAGGATTAGCTGTTTCACTTCTTGTTGTAAAAATGGCATGGAGCATTGGAGCGGAAGCAATTCATGCAACGCTTGACCATGTTCTTCATGAGGAGGATGTTATTCCGCTTAGAGAAGCAGTTCTTCAAGTAGATGGTGTGAAAAAAATTGGTTCTTTATATGCACGGGAGCATGGTCATTATGTTATTGTCGATATTAAAGTGTCTGTAGATCCATACATTACTGTAGAAGAAGGACACCGCATTGGAAAACATGTGAAAGAAATACTTATGAAACAAGAGAATGTACAAAATGTATTCGTACATATAAATCCGTATTCTCCAAATTAAACATCATTAACATTTTTGTATATAGATATTGCATCGTAGTTTGCATTATATTGTCACCCCTTAATCTGTCTTGTATAATAAACAGGTTAAGGGGTGATTTCGTGTTACAACCGAAGACGCGTTGGAAAGAAAAAGAATATAATGACGAGCGAGTGAGTGAATTAGCAAGTAAATTACAGTTATCGCCACTTGTCGTTTCATTATTCCTCGGTAGAGGACTAGATACAGAAGATAAGATTTTAGATTTTTTAAATACAGAAAATCAAGAATTTCATGATCCATTTTTATTAGAAGGAATGGATAGAACGGTAGAACGTGTAAATAAGGCGATTCAAAATGGAGAGCAAATATTAATATTTGGTGATTACGATGCGGACGGAGTAAGTAGTACGACGGTTTTATATCTTGCTCTTCAAGAATTAGGTGCAGAAGTAGAATTTTACATTCCAAATCGTTTTACAGAAGGGTATGGACCGAACGAAGAAGCGTTTCGTTGGGCGCATAGCGCAGGGTTCTCACTGATTATTACTGTCGACACTGGCATCGCAGCAGTACATGAAGCGAATGTAGCAAAGGAGCTTGGAATAGATCTAATTATTACAGATCACCATGAGCCACCGCCAGAATTGCCAGAAGCACTTGCGATTATACATCCGAAATTAGATGGCGGTGTATATCCGTTTCACTATTTAGCTGGTGTAGGTGTTGCGTTTAAAGTTGCGCATGCACTATTAGGCCGTGTACCAGAACATTTATTAGAGATTGCAGTAATCGGTACAGTAGCCGATTTAGTATCACTTCATGGTGAAAATAGGTTGCTAGTGAAACGCGGTTTAAAACATATGCGTATGACGAAAAATATCGGACTAAAGGCGCTATTTAAAGTTGCTAACGTTTCGCAAAGTGAAATTACAGAAGAGAGTATTGGCTTCTCACTCGCACCGCGTATTAATGCGGTCGGACGTTTAGAAGATGCAGCGCCGGCTGTACACCTTTTATTATCAGATGATCCAGAGGAAGCGAAAGAGTTGGCCGAAGAAATTGATGAGCTGAACAAACTGCGAAAAGATATTGTAAAGCAAATTACAGAAGAGGCTATCGCTGAAGTTGAAAATAACTTCCCACCAGAAGAAAACAAAGTATTAGTACTTGCAAAAGAAGGCTGGAACCCAGGGGTAATTGGAATTGTTGCTTCTAAATTAGTTGAACGTTTTTATCGTCCGACGATTGTATTAAGCATTGATCCTATTAAAGAAACAGCAAAAGGCTCAGCGCGTAGTATTGCAGGATTTGATTTGTTTGCAAACTTATCAGATTGTAGAGAGTTATTGCCACACTTCGGAGGGCATCCGATGGCAGCGGGAATGACGCTACATATGAATGATGTAGATGAATTACGTCGCCGCTTAAATGAACAAGCAGATGCAATTTTAACAGAAGAAGATTTTATTCCAATTACAGCAGTTGATGTTTTTTGCAAAGTAGAGGATGTAACGCTAGCGGCAATTGAAGATATGCAAAAACTAGCACCGTTTGGTATTGGAAATCCGAAACCACGTATTGCAGTGAAAGATGCAGAGTTAGAAAGTATTCGCGCAATCGGATCAGATGGCTCTCATTTAAAAATGGCTCTTCGTGATGGACAAGCAACACTGGATACAATTGGATTCGGTTTCGGTGCATATGCGAAAGAAATCTCTCCAGTTGCAAAGGTATCTGTAATAGGGGAAGCATCCATCAATGAATGGAATAATTTTAAGAAGCCACAACTAATGGTACAAGATATTGCTGTAGAGGCGTGGCAATTATTTGATTGGCGTAGTATGCGTAATGCAGAAGCAAATTTAGCAGAACTTCCGAAAGAAAAAATAACAATGGTGTATTTTTCTGAAGAGGTATTGAATAAATTTTCTTTAGAGGACTATAAAGAAAAGCTTATGCATGCGTCAGAAGTAACGCATTTAGATGATCAATACATCGTGTTACTCGATTTGCCAAAAGGAACAGATGAATTACGTGAGTTATTTAAAGTAGGATTCCCAGCGCGAATTTATACGCTGTTTTATCAAGAGAATAACCATTTATTTAGTACAGTTCCTACGAGAGAACATTTTAAATGGTACTATTCTTTCTTAAACCAAAAAACACCATTTTCTTTAAGACAATATGGAGAACAACTATGTCGTCATAAAGGTTGGTCAAAAGATACAGTAAATTTCATGACACAGGTGTTTTTTGAGTTAGAATTTGTTACAATAAAAGATGGCGTCATTTTTATGGCAGACAAAAAACAAAAGCGTGATTTAATTGAATCGAACACATATCGTGAGAAAATGAACCACTTACAATTAGAAAAAGAATTGGTTTATAGCACATATCAGCAACTATATACATGGTTTGAAACGATTCGTAATCATAAAGAAGTAGAACAGTTAGGGTAAAGGATTTGTATTTACAAACCTTTTAGATCTGAGGAGGATTCAGAAATATGGATTTCAAGCAACATATCGCAATTGTACCGGATTATCCGAAAGAAGGTATTGTGTTCAAAGACATTACACCTTTAATGAATGACGGTAAAGCATACAAAGCAGCAACAGATGCAATCGTTGAGTACGCAAAAGAAAGAGATATCGATGTTGTAGTAGGACCAGAAGCTCGTGGTTTCATTATCGGTTGCCCAGTTTCTTATGCGTTAGAAGTAGGATTTGCACCAGTTCGTAAATTAGGGAAATTACCACGTGAAGTAATTACAGTTGACTACGGTAAAGAATATGGTAAAGATGTTTTAACAATCCATAAAGATGCAATTAAGCCAGGTCAACGCGTATTAATTACAGATGATCTATTAGCTACAGGTGGAACAATCGAAGCGACAATTAAGTTAGTTGAAGAGCTAGGCGGAGTTGTAGCAGGAATTGCATTCTTAGTAGAGCTTACTTACTTAGATGGTCGTAAAATGTTAGATGGTTACGATGTATTAGTATTAGAAAAATACTAATCACTATATAGGTAAAACTACGGTGATAAAAAGTACCCGTGAATCTCTTGGAGAGGAGCGGGTACTTTTGTATAATTGAACAAAAAATCATGGTGAAATGTCAGTAAAATCTTTTCCTTTTCACAATTCACAATCATTGGGTTATAATGATAGAATATAATTTATTCTATTAAATAAAGATAAAGTCAATTTTCAATAAAAGGTGATTCGATGGCAAATGAGCAGGTACTAACAGCTGAACAGGTACTCGAGAAAGCAAGTCAATATTTAGCGGATGAAGATATTGAGCTAGTGGCACGTGCCTATGAATATGCACGTGATGCGCATAGCGAACAATATAGAAAATCGGGTGAACCGTATATTATTCATCCGATTCAAGTTGCAGGTATTTTAGTTGATTTACACATGGATCCAGCTACGGTATCAGCAGGTTTCTTACATGATGTAGTGGAAGATACAGAGATTACGTTAGAAGATATTGAACGGGAATTTAACAAAGAAATTGCTATGCTTGTTGATGGTGTTACAAAGCTTGGGAAAATCAAATATAAATCTCACGAACAACAACAAGCAGAAAACCATCGCAAAATGTTTATTGCAATGGCTCAAGATATTAGAGTTATTTTAATTAAACTAGCTGATCGTCTTCATAACATGCGTACATTGAAACATTTGCCTCAAGAGAAGCAGCGTCGCATAGCGAATGAAACGTTAGAAATCTTTGCACCTTTAGCACATAGACTCGGAATTAGTACTATTAAATGGGAGCTAGAGGATACGTCACTTCGCTATTTAAATCCACAGCAATATTATCGTATTGTAAATTTAATGAAGCGTAAACGTGCAGAACGTGAAGAATATTTAGACGAAGTAATGACTGGTATTCGTGAGAAATTAAAAGAAGTTGCAATTCAACCTGAGATTTCTGGAAGACCGAAACATATTTACAGTATCTATCGTAAAATGGCACTGCAAAATAAGCAGTTCAATGAAATTTACGATTTATTAGCTGTACGTGTTGTTGTAAATAGTATTAAAGATTGTTATGCGGTGCTTGGAATTATTCATACGTGCTGGAAGCCGATGCCAGGTCGTTTTAAAGATTATATTGCAATGCCAAAAGCAAATCTATATCAATCTCTTCATACGACCGTAATTGGACCGAAAGGTGACCCACTTGAAGTGCAAATTCGTACGAAAGAAATGCACGAAATTGCAGAATTCGGGATCGCGGCACACTGGGCGTATAAAGAAGGAAAAACAGCAGAAACAACAGGTACACTAGAGAAGAAACTCACATGGTTCCGTCAAATATTAGAATGGCAAAATGAAGCTTCTAATGCAGAAGAATTTATGGAGTCATTAAAAATTGATTTATTCTCTGACATGGTATTCGTCTTTACACCGAAAGGCGATGTAATGGAATTACCACTTGGATCGGTTCCGATTGATTTCGCGTATCGTGTCCATTCGGAAATTGGGAATAAAACAATTGGTGCAAAAGTAAACGGTAAAATGGTGACGCTGGATTATAAATTAAAAACAGGCGACATCATTGAAATTTTAACGTCGAAACATTCCTATGGCCCAAGTCAAGATTGGGTAAAACTTGCTCAAACATCTCATGCAAAAAATAAAATTCGTCAATTCTTTAAGAAACAACGTAGAGACGAAAATATTGAAAAAGGCCGTGAACTTGTTGAAAAGGAAGTACGTGGTCTAGAGTATGAGATGAAAGAAGTATTAGCGCCTGATAACTTAAAACGCGTCGCTGAGAAATTTAACTTTGCAAATGAAGAAGATATGTTTGCAGCAGTTGGATATAGCGGAATTACAGCTTCGCAAATTGTTACGCGACTCACGGACAAGTTCCGCAAACAACGCGAAGAAGAAGAGATTGTTGAAGTTAAAGAAGTTCGTAAACCGATGAAAATTCGAAAATGGGATTCTGGTGTAAAGGTAAGCGGTGCTGATAATTTATTAATCCGTTTATCGAAATGCTGTAACCCAGTTCCGGGCGATGATATCGTTGGATATATTACAAAAGGCCGAGGTGTATCGATTCACCGCCGTGATTGTGTAAATGTTCATACAGAAGAAGCTGTAGAAAGATTATTAGAAGTAGAGTGGGAAGGTAGCCCTGAAAAAGAAATTGAGTATAACGTTGATATTGAAATTTCAGGTTACGATCGCCGTGGTTTATTAAATGAAGTACTGCAAGCTGTTACAGAGACGAAAACGTACATTTCAGCTGTTTCTGGTAGAAGTGACCGTAATAAGATGGCGACAATTAATATGTCAATCTCAATTCGTAACTTACAACATTTGAAAAAAGTAGTAGAACGCATTAAACGTGTTCCGGAAATTTATGCAGTACGACGCATGATGCATTAATAGGGAGTGTAGAAAGATGAGAGTTGTTTTACAACGATCAAAGAAAGCGTCTGTCACGGTAGACGGTGAGATCGTAGGACAAATTCCGTTCGGTTTAACATTACTAGTTGGCATTACGCACGAAGATACAGAAAAAGATGCAACTTACATTGCGGAAAAAATTTCAAACTTACGTATTTTTGAAGATGAGAGCGGAAAGATGAATCATTCTGTACTTGATGTAGAAGGACAAGTTCTATCTATTTCGCAATTCACATTATACGGAGATTGTCGCAAGGGGAGACGTCCAAACTTTATGGATGCTGCGAAACCTGACTATGCAGAGCGTTTATACGATTTCTTTAATGAAGAAGTTCGTAAACAAGGATTGCATGTAGAAACAGGGAAATTCGGAGCAATGATGGACGTTTCTTTAATCAATGATGGTCCGGTGACCTTAATTGTAGACAGTAAATAGTGTTGATAAAAAAGAGAGGGTTATATAATCCTCTCTTTTTTATACATTTTTGTATGTTTTGTTCATTTATCATACGATTAATTTGAAGGGGAATAAAAGGAAAAGAAGGTGTAGTATGCTTCAAGAATTTAATATAGCTTTACGTTTTATGCTAGAGTTATGTATTCTTGGGATTGTTGGATACTGGGGGTTTCGAGTAGGAACAACAACAGCTATAAAAATTACACTTGCTATTATTATTCCGATTGTTGTTGCTGCCATTTGGGGGTTATTTGGAGCTCCACATGCAGAATGGGAAGTAAAAGGTATATTACATGTATTATTAGAAATTATCGTATTTGGAGTAGGTGTTGCAGCATTATATCATTTGAAGTATCATATGCTAGCAAGTGGACTGGCTATTGTTATTGTTATAAATCGAATACTAATGTTTATTTGGAATCAATAGCAGTTTCGGTTATGTATAACTCTCTCATCAATATGGAACAATAAAAAGTAAAACATCCATATTGAATGTGAGGGATATACGTATGCGCATGAATGAAAAAGGGCATTCTGTTACAAATGGTGCAAATCAACTATTTAACGTGAATTTTCATGATTTTATTTCAAAAGAGCAAAACAATACTTCAATGGAGCTTGCTTCCGAGTTTGGGATTTCTCTTCAAGATGTAAAGCGTCTAAAGAAGCAGATTGAACGTTCTTAGAGCACTTGACAATCCTACTTAACAAACGTATAGTAATTTTATATTTACATATGAATATAACCGTTGATAGAGAAGAGTAAATGAGACACACATGGAAAGAGAAGGAATGTCTTAGGCTGAAAACATTTCTGCATGATGACTGATTGAATGACACTCTAGAGGTTTCAACTTGAACGGCATATATGCTTAGTAGGGATGAACGCATATTTAAGCGTTATTAAAAAAGTGGAAGCATACGTGCTTCAATTAGGGTGGCACCACGGGTATAATACTCTCGTCCCTACTGTTTAAACAGTAGAGGCGGGAGTTTTTTTATTTTTATTAAGATTAAAACAATTTGAGGAGGAACTGAATATGTCTATTCAAATCCCACGCGGAACGCAAGATATTCTTCCAGGCACTGTTGAGTTATGGCAGTATATCGAAGGGCAAGCACGCGAAATTTGCCGTCGTTACAATTATAAAGAAATTCGTACACCAATTTTTGAGCACACGGAGCTATTTTTACGTGGTGTTGGTGATACGACAGATATCGTACAAAAAGAAATGTACTCATTCCAAGATCGTGGAGAGCGCAGCTTAACATTACGTCCAGAAGGTACTGCACCTGTTGTACGTTCTTACGTTGAAAATAAAATGTTTGGTGATGCAACACAACCAACGAAATTATACTATATCGGTCAAATGTTCCGTTATGAAAGACCACAAGCAGGTCGCTATCGTCAATTCGTACAATTCGGTATCGAAGCAATCGGCAGTAATGATCCTGCAATTGATGCAGAAGTAATTGCACTTGCTGTTGAATTTTACCGCGGCATGGGCTTAAAAAATATTAAAGTTGTATTAAACAGTTTAGGTGATGCAGCGAGCCGTCAAGCACACCGTGATGCATTAATCGCACACTTTGAGCCACGTATCGGCGAATTCTGCTCTGACTGTCAATCTCGCTTAGAAAAGAACCCACTTCGAATTTTAGACTGTAAGAAAGACCGTAACCATGAATTAATGGGAACAGCACCATCTATTACAGAATACTTAAACGAAGATTCAGCAGTATACTACGACAAAGTTCAAGAACTATTAACGATGATGGATGTTCCATTTGAAAAAGATCCGAACTTAGTACGTGGTTTAGACTACTATCAACACACTGTTTTTGAAATTATGAGTGAGGCAGAAGGTTTCGGTGCGATCACTACATTAAGCGGTGGTGGCCGTTATAACGGACTTGTACAAGAAATCGGTGGACCAGAAATGCCAGGTATCGGTTTTGCAATGAGTATTGAACGTTTAATTATGGCGCTAAAAGCTGAAAATATTGAATTACCACTTGAACATAGCATTGATTGTTACGTTGTAGCGCTCGGTGAAAAAGCGAAAGACCATGCTGCAAAAGTTGCGTTCAATCTTCGTAAAGCTGGATTGTCAGTTGAAAAAGATTATTTAGATCGCAAAATGAAAGCACAATTTAAATCAGCAGATCGTCTAAAGGCGAAATTTGTAGCTGTATTAGGAGAAGATGAGCTGGATAAAGGTATCATTAACTTAAAAGATATGGCAACAGGTGAACAAGAAGAAGTAGCGTTAGATGTATTTGCTTCATACGTAGCAGAGAAATTAATATAGGGGGAACTTACAGTGGCTGAAAGAACACATGCATGTGGAAAAGTAACAGTAGAAGCTGTTGGACAAACAGTTCAATTAAAAGGTTGGGTACAAAAACGCCGTGACTTAGGTGGATTAATCTTTATCGATTTACGTGACCGCACAGGTATCGTACAAGTTGTATTTAACCCAGAAACATCAAAAGAAGCGTTAGAAGTAGCAGAAACAATTCGTAGTGAATACGTATTACACGTAGAAGGTACAGTTGTTGAACGTGGTGAAGGCGCAATTAATGACAATATGGCAACTGGTCGTATTGAAGTACAAGCAACAAAAGTAAATGTACTAAATGCAGCGAAAACAACGCCAATTATCATTGCTGATGATACAGATGCATCAGAAGATGTGCGTTTAAAATATCGTTATTTAGACTTACGTCGTCCTGTAATGTTCAACACATTCAAAATGCGTCACGACGTAACAAAAACAATTCGTAATTTCTTAGATACAGAAGAGTTTTTAGAAGTCGAAACACCAATTTTAACGAAAAGCACGCCAGAAGGAGCTCGTGACTATTTAGTACCAAGTCGTGTACATGATGGTGAATTCTATGCATTACCACAGTCACCACAGTTATTTAAACAGCTTCTTATGGTCGGCGGATTTGAGCGTTACTATCAAGTAGCACGTTGTTTCCGTGACGAAGATTTACGTGCGGATCGTCAACCAGAATTCACGCAAATCGATATCGAAGCTTCATTCTTAACACAAGATGAAATTTTAGATATGATGGAGCGTATGATGACGAAAGTTATGAAGGATGCAAAAGGTGTAGAAGTTAGTGCACCATTCCCTCGTATGAAATATGCTGATGCAATGGCTCGCTACGGTTCTGATAAGCCAGATACACGCTTTGAAATGGAACTAACAGACTTATCTGAGTTTGCAGCAGGTTGTGGATTTAAAGTGTTTACAAGTGCTGTAGAAAGCGGCGGACAAGTAAAAGCAATTAATGCAAAAGGTGCTGCAAGTAAATACTCTCGTAAAGACATCGATGCATTAACTGAATTTGTGAAAGTATACGGTGCAAAAGGTCTAGCTTGGCTTAAAGTTGAAGAAGACGGCCTAAAAGGACCGATTGCGAAATTCTTCGGTGAAGAAGATGCAAACGTGTTAATGACTACATTAGAAGCTACTGCTGGCGACTTATTACTATTTGTAGCAGATAAGAAGAGCGTTGTTGCAGATAGCTTAGGCGCACTTCGTTTACGTCTAGGTAAAGAGCTTGAGTTAATTGACGAAAGTAAATTTAACTTCCTATGGGTAACTGATTGGCCACTTCTTGAGTACGATGAAGATGCAGATCGTTACTTCGCAGCTCACCACCCATTCACAATGCCATTCCGTGAAGATGTTGAGCTACTAGAAACAGCACCAGAAAAAGCACGTGCACAAGCATATGACCTTGTATTAAACGGTTATGAGCTTGGTGGCGGATCACTTCGTATTTACGAGCGTGACGTACAAGAAAAAATGTTCAAAGCACTTGGATTCTCACAAGAAGAAGCGCAAGAGCAATTCGGATTCTTATTAGAAGCATTCGAATACGGTACACCACCACACGGCGGAATCGCATTAGGTTTAGACCGTCTTGTTATGTTACTTGCAGGCCGTACGAACCTTCGTGATACAATTGCATTCCCGAAAACAGCAAGCGCAAGCTGCTTATTAACAGAAGCTCCAAGCCCAGTTGCAGAAGCACAGCTTGAAGAATTGAACTTAAAATTAAGCTTGAAAGAAGAGAAGTAAGAATAGGGTCTAGATGGTTATACTATAACCGTCTAGACTTTTTTTGAGAGGAAGTTTAAAAAAGTCCGGTTCAGATGGAGGTCGCATCTCGTCGTTGCTTCGCTAGTCCGGTGCTCGAGTAGTTAAAGCTACACTGCGCTCCTCCTGGCATAAGCGCCTCGAGCTGCTCGTCCCTCTGAATCCTCCTTTTTAAACATGTATTGAAAGGGAAGTTTAAAAAGTCCGGTGTACACTATGTTTTCATTTTCGAAATATGTATTTTTAGGAATTCTATAACTTTTTCTATACAAATAGTCGGAAAAACGCTAGAATACATGGTAGACCATTTTTGTAATAGGAGTGTAGAGCTGAATGTTACATCAATTTTCACGTAATGAATTAGCCTTCGGTAAAGAAGGACTTGAAATATTAAAAAATAGTACAGTCGGTATTTTAGGAATTGGTGGCGTAGGGTCATTTTCGGCAGAAGCGTTAGCACGTTCTGGCGTAGGACGTCTCGTATTAGTTGATAAAGACGTTGTAGATATTACAAACGTAAACCGTCAAATTCATGCTTTAGTATCTACTGTAGGACGTTCAAAAGTAGAATTAATGAAAGAGCGTATTGCAGACATTAATCCGGAATGTGAAGTAATTGGACTAGAAATGTTTTATACAGATGAAACATATGAAGAGTTCTTTAAACACGGTTTAGATTTCGTAGTGGATGCATCTGATACAATTACGTTCAAAATCCATTTAATTAAACAATGTTTACGTCGTAAAATTAAAATTATCTCATGTATGGGTGCAGCAAATAAAATGGACCCAACTCGTTTCCGTATTGCGGATATCTCTAAAACACATACAGATCCAATTGCGAAAGTAATTCGTACGAAGCTTCGTAAAGAGGGTATTAAAAAAGGTGTAAAAGTTGTCTTCTCTGACGAGAATCCAATCGTAATTCGTGAAGAAGTACGTAAAGAGATCGTACCAGACGAAAATGCAAAAATTCGTAAAGCGAAATTACCACCTTCATCAAATGCATTCGTACCATCTGTGGCAGGCTTAATTATGGCAAGTCACGTTGTACGTGAACGTATTAAAAACGTAGAAGTGAAACGTGTGGGGCAAGAATAAAGTGAAAGCATATATCCATTTTGGATATATGCTTTTTTATATGTATTAAAGAAATAAAAATATTTGCATTACTACTAGTTCAAATGTGAGCAAGGCTAGTAAGTAATGATTATATTTACCCAATCTATTTTGGGCGTTTCTTTGTATGACAGGGAGGAATGTTATTGTCAATCTTTGTCGTTAAATCGATATCCTTTGTCGAATCGTTGATATATTGCAAGTTGTGATAGATATATTTGAAAAATCGTTGATATATTGCAAGTTACGATAGATATATTTGAAAAATCGTTGATATAATTTCAATTACCGATATATATGGTTCACCGAAAACAAACAAGGATGTCACTTTTTTAACTAAGTGACATCCTTGTTTTTAATTCTCTGCAGAATAAATAATATCTAAATTTCCGTTTTGATCGGTTTTGAAAATCGGGGCAATTTGATCTTCTTGCTCTTCGACTGAAACAAGTTTTCGAGCACGATCCATAATTCTAACAAGCATCGCGTAATCTTCTTCGATTGCTTGTTGTTTTTTTGTGAGTACCGCTAATTTTGCTTCAAGTTCATTATTCGTTTTTTGTAGGGAAGTGAGCTGATTTTGTAATACATCATTTTCAGTTTGCAACTTTGCGATTGAAGGGTTATTATGTTCCATGTTTTGCAAAAATGAGATGACATTTTGCATTGTAAGTTCCTGTTTACTTGGCGTAATATCTTCTGAAAACTCAGCATCGATTACGAGTTGTTTCGTTTTCGTGAACTGATCTTTTTCTATTTTAGCTTCAGAACGTTTTAATTCTTTACGTTGTTTTTTTGCAATCTGCACTGCATCTTCGTAATTCGCTCGTACTTCAGCATTCCATCTAAAGCCACAAGCTGCTGAAGTGCGGTTCAACGCATCGCCGACTTCATCAAATGCTTTTATTTGTGTACTTCCGCTGCGAATATGTCGTAAAACAGTTTCTGCTAAAAGGAGATCATCTTCTTTTGTCCATGCATCTTGACGTGTTTTCATAAGCGAAGCCTCCATAATGGTGACGTTTTCGTTTATGTTACCCTTTATTTTTCGTTTTATTCGAAGTTTGTAATCTTTCATAAACAGTAGAAAGTGCTTGCTCAAATTTTCCTGTCGTTTTCGGTTTATAATATTGCTTGTTTTTTATTTTATCAGGTAAGTATTGTTGCCTTACCCAGCCGTTTGGATGGTCGTGTGGATATAAATATCCAATGCCTCTTCCAAGTGATTCTGCGCCTTTGTAATGACTATCTTTTAAATGGCTTGGAATATCACCTGTTTGATCGTTACGTAAATCATGTAGTGCAGCATCCAGTGCTTTATAAGCTGAATTTGATTTTGGTGATAAGCATAGCTCGATAACGGCATTTGCAAGTGGGATGCGTGCTTCTGGGAATCCGACTCGTTCAGCTGATTCAATTGCAGCTAGTGTACGCGGTCCAGCTTGTGGGCTAGCAAGTCCAATATCTTCATAAGCCATAATAAGAAGGCGTCTGCCAATACTTTGTAAATCACCTGCTTCAATAAGGCGTGCTAAATAATGGAGCGCTGCATTTACATCACTTCCGCGCACTGATTTTTGAAATGCTGATAATACGTCATAATGAGCATCGCCGCCTTTGTCGTGAACGAAGCTCTTCTTTTGTAAGCATTCTTCTGCAATCTCGAGTGTGATTTCAGCCGCTTGATCGTCTGTAGTAAAGCTGGATAATACAGCAAGCTCAAGTGCGTTATAAGCGGAACGCATATCACCACCAGAGGCGTTTGTAAAGTGATGTAGTGCTTCATCTGTTATCGTTACAGCATATTCTCCAAGGCCTTTTTCTTTATCTTCTAAAGCTCTTTTTAACCCAATTAAAATATCATCTTCTGTTAGTGCGTGTAATTCGAAAATTTGACATCTGCTTCGAATAGCGGAGTTTATTGCATGGAATGGATTACTTGTCGTTGCACCAATTAAAGTAAGAAGTCCGCTTTCTAAATGAGGTAATAGAAAGTCTTGCTTTGCTTTATCTAGACGGTGAACTTCATCTAAAATTAAAACGAGGTGTCGATGCATCTTCGCTTCTTGTACGACAACTTCCATATCTTTTTTATTGTGAGTAACAGCGTTTAATAGACGAAACGGGGTACCGGTACTTCCTGCAATTGCACTGGCAATGGATGTTTTTCCTGTACCTGGAGGACCGTATAAAATCATAGATTGAAAATGATTTGCTTGGACCATTCGCCATAAAATCTTTCCTTCACCAACTAAATGCTGTTGCCCAATAATTTCTTGAATATTTGTAGGGCGCATTCGATGTGCGAGTGGTTGTTTCATTTAGACCGTCTCCCTTAACATATAATCTCGTTCTATCGTATCATTTTTTTCTACGGAATTTGAAATAGTATGCTGTTTTATGGGAAAAATGAAGATGAATATTTTCATTTTTCTTTCAATTGTAATAATTCCCGAGTTTTTCAATGTGATTTTATGTTATCATTTTGATACACAAGTTGAAATTTCTTATAATACTATATTATGCTATAATTTCATAGGATTTTAAATTGTGTTCTTTTTATAAATAAGATATAACCAATAGAAGTGAAAATTTGAAAAGAGGTGCAAAATAGATGAAGATTTCAACAAAGGGCCGCTATGGCTTAACAATTATGATCGATCTTGCAAAAAAGTTTGGTGAAGGTCCGATTTCATTAAAATCAATTGCGCAGGCGCATGACTTATCGGAGCATTACTTAGAGCAATTAATTTCACCACTTCGTAACGCTCGTCTAGTGAAGAGTACGCGAGGTGCATATGGCGGATATGTATTATCTGATCAACCAGCTAACATTACAGCTGGGGATGTGATCCGTGTATTAGAGGGACCGATTAGTGTTGTAGAAATGATAGAAGAAGAAGAGCCAGCACAGCGCCAGTTATGGATGCGTGTTCGTGATGCGGTGCAAGAAGTGTTAGATAGTACAACGTTAGAAGATTTAGTACGTTATGAGGAAGAAAATCACGGGGGCTATATGTTTTACATTTAATTCCTTGTGAAACGATTTGGAAAGAAGGAGATTTAATGGAACGCATTTACTTAGATCATGCTGCGACATCTCCGACTCACCCAGAAGTGGTCGAAAAGATGATTCCATATATGACAGAAATATTCGGGAACCCGTCTAGTATTCACTTTTATGGACGTCAAACTCGTCACACAGTAGATGAGGCGAGACGAGTGTGTGCACGCAGTATTCATGCGAATCCGAATGAAATTATATTTACGAGCGGTGGTACAGAAGCTGATAATTTAGCGCTTATAGGTGTAGCACGTGCGAACCGTCATAAAGGTAACCACATTATAACGACGCAAATTGAACATCATGCGATTTTGCATACGTGCGAATTGTTAGAGCGTGAAGGGTTTGAAGTGACATATTTACCTGTCGATGAAACAGGGCGCATTCAAGTTTCTGACATACAAAAGGCATTAACCGAAGAGACGATTCTTGTATCTGTTATGTTTGGGAATAATGAAGTAGGGACAATGCAACCAATTGTAGAAATAGGAAAGCTACTAAAGGAGCATCAAGCTTATTTCCATACAGATGCGGTACAAGCTTATGGTTTGGTAGAAATTGATGTGAAAGAGTTTGGTATTGATTTATTATCCATTTCAGCCCATAAAATTAACGGACCAAAAGGTGTAGGGTTCTTATACGCTGGTGCAAATGTGAAATTTGAGCCGTTATTAATAGGCGGAGAGCAAGAAAGAAAACGCCGTGCTGGTACGGAAAATGTGCCTAGTATTGCTGGGCTTCAGCATGCAATTCTTATTGCTGAAAAAACTCGTGAGCAAAAAAATGCCCAATATGAAGAGTTTAAAGATATAATGGTATCTGTCTTCAAAAATGAAGGCATTACTTTCGAGGTAAACGGAAACTTAGAACATCGCTTACCGCATGTGCTTAATGTAAGTTTTACAGGAATGAACATTGAACCGTTTCTTGTGAACTTAGACCTAGCTGGCATTGCAGTATCAAGTGGTTCTGCTTGTACAGCTGGTTCGATTGATCCATCACATGTATTAGTAGGGATGTTTGGAAAAGACTCCGATCAAATACGTTCATCCGTACGCTTTAGTTTTGGGCTTGGAAATACGAAAGAGCAAATTGAAAAAGCGGCGTACGAAACAGTGAAAATCGTGAAGCGATTAACACAAAATTAGCATGGGAGGTGACATGATGAACAAACTACCTCACGAAACACGCGTTGTCATCGGAATGTCCGGTGGCGTCGATTCATCTGTAGCAGCACTTTTATTAAAAGAGCAAGGTTATGATGTAATCGGAATTTTTATGAAAAACTGGGATGATACAGATGAGAATGGTGTCTGCACAGCAACTGAAGATTACAATGATGTAATTGAAGTGTGTAACCAAATCGGTATTCCGTATTATGCAGTAAACTTTGAAAAACAATACTGGGATAAAGTATTTACGTACTTCTTAGATGAGTACCGAGCTGGTCGTACACCAAATCCAGATGTAATGTGTAATAAAGAAATTAAATTTAAAGCATTTTTAGAGCATGCAATTGCGCTTGGTGCTGATTATGTAGCAACAGGCCATTATGCACGCGTTGCTTATATGGACGGCGAATATAAAATGCTTCGCGGCGTTGATGACAATAAAGATCAAACATACTTCTTAAATCAATTAAGCCAAGAGCAATTATCAAAAACAATGTTCCCGTTAGGTGAATTAAAGAAACCGCAAATTCGTGAAATGGCGAAAGAAGCTGGCTTAGCGACAGCGGCGAAAAAAGATAGTACAGGTATTTGCTTCATTGGTGAGCGTAACTTTAAAGGTTTTTTAAGTAACTACTTACCAGCGCAACCAGGTGTAATGCAAACATTATCTGGTGAAGTGAAAGGAAAGCATGACGGTTTAATGTACTATACAATTGGACAACGTCATGGACTTGGAATTGGTGGTAACGGTGATCCGTGGTTTGCTGTTGGGAAAAACTTGAAAGAAAACATTTTATATGTTGATCAAGGATTCCATAACGAACTTCTATATGGTGATGAAGTTATTGCTACGAATGTAGGATGGGTAAGTAACAAAGTAAAAGAAACAGAATTTAAGTGCACGGCGAAATTCCGTTATCGTCAAGAAGACAATAAAGTAACGGTTCAAATCGTTGATGAAAATACAGTTCGTATTCTTTGTGATGAGCCAATTCGTGCAATTACACCAGGACAAGCAGTTGTGTTCTATGATGGAGATGAGTGCTTAGGCGGTGCTACAATTGATGAAGTATACCGTAGTGGTAAGAAATTGGATTATTTAGGATAAATGAGAAGCCTCTGCCGATTAGCGGTTAGAGGTTTCTTTTACATAAAGCGAATTTTCGTTCGCTTGGAAAATACATTCTTTGTTATAATTTGTTGTAGAGGTGAAGGACATGTCAAACAAACTTGAAACAGGTATTCAATATATGCAAGAAGGAAATTGGGAAGAAGCAGCTAAAAATTTTACAGAAGCAATCGAAGAAAATCCGAAAGATGCGCTTGGATACATTAATTTTGCAAATTTATTAGACGTATTAGGTGATAGCGAACGAGCGATTTTATTTTATAAACGTGCACTAGAGTTAGATGATAAATCTGCAGCTGCCTATTATGGTTTAGGAAATGTATATTATGGCCAAGAGCAATTTACTGAGGCGAAAGCTGTATTTGAACAAGCAATGCAAGCTGGATTACAATCAGCTGATGTAACATTTATGTTAGGTATCACACATGTACAGCTTGGAAATGATCGTCTTGCACTACCATTCTTACAAAGAGCAACAGAATTAGATGAAAACGATGTGGAAGCTGTATTCCAGTGCGGACTTTGCTTCGCTCGACTAGAACACATTCAAGAGGCGAAACCTTATTTTGAAAAGGTATTAGAAATGGATGAAGAGCATGCAGATGCGTATTACAATTTAGGTGTTGCGTACGTATTTGAGGAAAATAATGAGAAGGCTCTCGCTTTATTTAAGAAAGCAACTGAAATTCAGCCAGATCACTTTTTAGCGGGTAATGGCGTTCGTTTATTAGAGCAAGAAGCTGAATAAGATAAAAATATAGTTTAATGGGTAGTTATCCCTCATCTAAAGAGGTGGGGGATGTACTGCTCATTAAAGTGAAAATATCGGAAAGGAGAGGAAAGATGGGAAATCAACATGCAATGGATTTGTTTGAGGAAGAGAAAAAGTTTATAAAAGCGCAAGTTCTTCATACCATTTTCCACAACGAAGAAAACCTCTATTCCGTTGTCAGTATGAAAGTCATTGAAACGAATGAAACATATGACGAAAAGAAAGTAATGATAAACGGTCATTTTCCCCGCATGCATGAAGATGAAGTGTTTACATTGACAGGTCACTTTAAGGACCATCCAAAGTATGGAAAACAATATATGGTTGAAACATTTAAAAAAGAATTGCCGCAAACAAAAGCAGGTATGGTGCAATATTTAGCGAGTGATTTATTTAAAGGGATAGGAAAGCGTACAGCGGAAAAAATTGTGGATCATCTCGGGGAACATGCTATTTCTAAAATTATGGATGACCCTGAGGCGTTAAATGGTGTTGTTAACAAACAAAAGGCTCAGGAAATATATGAGACAATTGTTGAACATCAAGGATTAGAGAAAGTAATGAGCTTTTTAAATGGTTACGGTTTTGGAACGAAACTTTCTATTAAGATTTACCAGCAATATAAAGAGATGACATTAGAAGTGATTCGTAATAATCCGTATCAACTTATTGAAGAAGTGGACGGGATTGGTTTTGGACGAGCGGATGATATAGGGCGTGCGTTAGGAATATCGGGTAATCACGACGACCGTGTACGAGCGGGATGTTTTTACACATTAGAGAATGTCTCATTGCAACTTGGTCACGTTTATATGAGGAAAGATCAACTTGTAAGAGAAACGATGTCACTTTTAAACAATCAAGAAGGAAGAGTGACTGAGGATGATATTATAGGTTGTATTGAAACGATGCAAAGTGAAGGGAAAGTCATCATAGAAGAAGAACGAGTGTATTTAGCAACTTTATTCTACTCTGAAAAAGGTGTTGTAAAGTCTATTCGTCGATTGATGAATCAAGAGGAAACACCTTCATTTCCTGAAGCAGAAGTGTTAAAAACATTAGGTGAAATTGAAGAACAGTTAAACGTGCAGTATGCACCGTTTCAGCAAGAAGCGATTCAAACGGCACTTCATAAGCCAATGATGTTATTAACAGGTGGACCAGGAACGGGGAAAACAACTGTTATTAAAGGGATTGTTGAAATGTATGCGTCACTTCACGGATTATCGTTAAATCCGAATGAATACAGTGATGATAATCCATTTCCAATACTATTAACAGCTCCAACAGGAAGAGCAGCGAAGCGGATGAGTGAATCGACAGGACTTCCAGCTTGCACAATTCACCGTTTGCTTGGCTGGACGCCAGAAGGATCTTTCCAGCGTAATGAAACGGATCCTGTCCAAGGTAAGCTCCTTATTATTGATGAATTTTCAATGGTTGATATTTGGCTTGCGAATCAGCTATTTAAGTCGCTACCGACGAACATTCAAGTTATCGTTGTAGGTGATGAAGATCAGTTGCCATCTGTAGGACCTGGACAAGTATTAAAAGATTTATTAAATGCAGGCGCAGTTCCGACAGTGAAGCTTACTGAAATTTATCGTCAAGCAGAAGGCTCATCTGTTATTCAACTTGCCCATGCAATCAAAGACGGCACGCTCCCGCCAGATTTAGCACAAAATAAAAAAGATCGTTCATTTATCAGCTGTACAGGGGCTCAAATTGTTGAGGTTGTGAAAAAAGTTTGCGAAAATGCTAAAACAAAAGGATTTAGTGCAAGGGATGTCCAAGTATTAGCGCCGATGTACCGCGGGCCTGCTGGTATTAATGTATTAAACGAAGCATTGCAACAAGTATTTAATCCGAAGAGGGAAAAGAGTAAAGAAATTGCTTACGGTGATGTTGTATACCGAAGAGGCGATAAAGTACTGCAACTCGTTAATCAGCCAGAGAGCCAGGTGTTTAATGGTGATATTGGTGAAATTGTTTCGGTGTTTTATGCGAAAGAAAACGTTGAGCAACAAGATATGATTATCGTTTCATTTGATGGAATTGAGGTAACGTATACAAAGCCCGATTTAAATCAAATTACGCATGCATATTGTTGTTCCATTCATAAATCACAAGGTAGTGAATTTCCGATTGTTATTATGCCGATCGTGAAAAGTTACAACCGTATGTTACGTCGTAATTTAATTTACACGGGCATTACAAGAAGTAAGAAGTTCCTTATTATTTGCGGGGAGGAAGCAGCTTTCAAATCTGGTGTAAATCGCCTTGATGATGCAATGCGTCAAACAACTTTGGCTAGTCGCTTGCTGGAATCACAAGGAGAAGTACAGATGGTCACAGTTAATGGCGAAGAAATGGACGTGGAAAACATTTCACCGTATGATTTCATGTAACAAGGTGAAATTATATAGTGAAACTTTCAAACGCATAGCGTTGAAAGGCTCCAGCGATGTATAAACGAATGCAGTTTGGACATAATGGCGAATAGAATCTGGGAGTCTGTAAGGAGATGAAAGCCATATGTTCATTTGTCCAAATTGCAAAGGGAAAGACATTGGAAAAATAGGTGTCAACCAATTTTATTGCTGGAATTGTTATATCGAATTATCGGTTTCAAAGGGGAAAATCCATACGCATCAAGTTGAGGAAGATGGTTCATTAAGCTCTCTTGATGATTTATTTGATGAGAATGAAAGAACGATCGGATAACGAAAAGGGGGATTTACTTTGAATCTACGCAATTCATTAATCGCATTAGGTGTTGGAGCTGCAGCATATCAATATGCTCGTAAGCAAGATGTATTTTCAAAACGCAATATGAAAAAAGCACGTAAGATGATTAAGTCTTACTTATAATCATTTCGATAAAGTGAAAAACTCCCTTATTGACGAGGGAGTTTTTTTATGCGCTCATATGCAAATAAAAAAGTCCGATTTCTGAGAAAAGATAAGATAGACCGTAGCAGCCAACGCCGAGTATTCCATACTGCCATAATTGCTTCGCTTTTTCTTTACGTGAGGAACGAATAAAGAACCCCTTCCAAATACCAAACCCGATACAAATCCATTCAAGAATCATAAAAAGTGCTGATAATCCAAGCATAAACAAAACCATAATTAGCCCTCCTGATTATATTAATTCATGCTGTATTCTCAGGGGTGGTTGTCCTTGTTATGTTATTTATATGTACGTCTTTAAAAAACAGTATGGTCCGTATGAAAAGATTTTAAAAGTTTCGCACATAACCTACCCCATTTATTTTCAAAATAAAGGTGGAGGAGGTTTTTCATGTGAAGAATCTTAAAATCATTTGGATATATCGTTTAGGATTATTATTACTTGTTTTTCTTTGTTTGCTCGTCTTTTTAAAAATTAAGCCACTATGGGCACCGATTATTTTTGTATTTAAAGTAGCAATCACGCCATTTCTTATCGCTTGTTTTATTGCGTATTTATTGCACCCTTTAATTGAAAAAATCCATAAGGAAGGGATGCCCCGTACACTTGCCATTTTGCTTATTTATATCCTTTTCTTTGGCGGAATTGGTTATGGGATTTATAAAGGAACGCCAGTCGTTATTAAACAGTTACAAGAGATTAATGAACAATTTCCGCAGTTTACAAAGATGTACGATTCGTGGATGGATGGCGTTACAGAACAAACAGCGAATTTCCCTTCGTTCATTCATGAAAAGGTGAAACAACTTTTTGTGGGTGTGGAAACGAAGATTCAAGCGCTTTTAAATAAAGTGATGAGTACAGCTCGTGGTGTACTCGATTCATTGCTCATTATTTTCTTAATACCGTTCATTGTATTTTACATATTAAAAGATTATGGTGAGTTTTATCATATCTTTTGGAAACTAGTCCCAAGTAAATGGCGAGGTACGGGGCAAATGCTTGCGAAAGAAATTGATAAGTCACTTGGAAGTTATATTCGAGGACAGTTATTTGTTTGTTTGGTATTAGGGGGAGTATCAGCTCTTTCTTTTTGGTTTATCGGTATGAAATATCCATTATTGCTTGGTATTATTATTGGGGTAACGGATATAATCCCGTACTTCGGCCCTATTTTAGGAGCGATCCCGACGTTAATGATTGCAGCAACAGTATCAACGAGCTTACTTATTAAGGCGGGTATTACGATTGCTATTTTGCAATTTGTGGAAAGTAACATTTTATCGCCTTACATTGTTGGTAAGTCACTTCGTATGCATCCCGTTATTATTATGCTTGCATTACTAGTTGGAGGGGAAGTAGCTGGTATTGTAGGGTTACTAATATCGGTTCCCATCTTAGCAGTTATTCGCACCGTCATTGTTCATGTGAAGCCTCTCTTGAAAAAAGAAGATGTGTAAGTATAGAAGCCCTCTATGTAAGAAATAGAGGGCTAATCGTATATTTATTTAGAAATCTGCTCGTGTATCTTTTGAACGAGGGAGCTCACATCATTTGTTTGAATATGTTTTATTTTTTTCCATTCGTTATCATATATAAATACAATTTGATTGTTGAAAAGACGCTTTTGTTCTTTTAGATTAGAAATTTTTGCGAAAGAGTACTCTTCAAATATTGGATTGTTACTTACATCTGGTCCATAAAAGAATAGCCTTTTGTTCGTTAAAATCAATAGGCCTAGTCTCGCGACGGAACGATAAATAAATATGTCTAATGAACATGCTGCGTAAAGTAATATTGTTTCGTTAGTCGCTAATATGTTTTTAGCTTTGCTAAGTAAGGTTGTCATTGTGATCGCTTCTTTATTTTATTAACAATAATTTAATTATAGCAAAAAAGGTAATATTTATAATTTTTTATAAATTATTCTTGTAAGGAGATTCCGATTTGTTAATAAACGCATAATATATGAAAAGGCTGTTAAGAATGAATAGTAGAATACCTATGATAAATAAGCAATTAATACAATATAAATGATTATCTACATTGACAAACTTAAGAGAATTCTATTATATTTAGTCATATAATACATTAAATCAATGACGGAACAAGTACGTTACAGTCCATTTATAGAGAGAAGCTTCCATATGGCTGAAAGAAGCTTTAAATGAAGGGTAACAGAAAGCTAATCCTGAGAGCAGCTAATCACTGCCGTCTTGCCACGTTACGGCACCATGAGGTGATGAATTGATTGTTATTGTAATCAATTCATAATTAGGGTGGTATCGCGAGTTAACTCTCGTCCCTTTTATAGGGACGGGAGTTTTTTATATTTAAGGAGGAAAATACAATGAAACAACTAACAGGCGCACAAATTCGTCAAATGTTTTTAGACTTTTTCCAAGAAAAAGGACATGCAGTAGAACCTAGTGCATCACTAGTTCCACATGAAGATCCATCTCTTCTATGGATTAATAGTGGTGTAGCTACATTAAAAAAATATTTTGATGGACGTGTAATCCCACAAAATCCACGTATTACAAATGCTCAAAAATCAATTCGTACAAACGATATTGAAAACGTAGGGAAAACAGCTCGTCACCATACATTCTTTGAAATGTTAGGAAACTTCTCAATCGGTGATTACTTCAAAGAAGAAGCAATTACATGGGCTTGGGAATTCTTAACGAGCGACAAATGGATCGGATTCGATAAAGAATTACTATCAGTTACAATCCATCCAGAAGATGAAGAAGCATTCACAATTTGGAATGAAAAAATGGGCGTTCCAAAAGAGCGTATTATCCGCTTAGAAGAAAACTTCTGGGATATTGGTGAAGGACCAAGTGGACCGAATACAGAGATTTTCTATGACCGCGGGGAAGCTTACGGTAATGACTTTAGTGACCCAGAATTATATCCAGGCGGAGAAAACGAGCGTTACTTAGAAGTATGGAACCTTGTATTCTCTCAATTTAACCATAATCCAGACGGTTCATATACACCACTTCCTAAGAAAAACATTGATACAGGGATGGGTCTAGAACGTATGACATCTATCGTTCAAGATGTGCCTACAAACTTTGATACAGACCTATTCATGCCGATGATTGGTGCAACAGAATCAATTTCTGGTGAGAAATATCGTAATGGCGATTTAGAAAAAGATATGGCATTCAAAGTAATTGCTGACCATATCCGTACAGTAACATTCGCTGTTGGTGACGGTGCTCTTCCATCTAACGAAGGTCGTGGTTATGTATTACGTCGCTTATTACGCCGCGCTGTTCGTTATTCGAAGAAATTAAACATTAACCGTCCATTCATGTTTGAATTGGTACCGGTTGTTGGAGAAGTAATGAAAGACTTCTATCCAGAAGTACTTGAAAAGAAAGATTTCATTGCGAAAGTTGTGAAAAATGAAGAAGAGCGTTTCCATGAAACACTTCATGATGGTGAAGCAATTTTAGCTGAAGTTATTGCAAAAGCAAAAGAAGAAAAAACAACTGTTATTTCTGGAGTAGATGCGTTCCGTCTATATGACACATACGGTTTCCCAATCGAATTAACAGAAGAATATGCAGAAGAAGCTGGTATGACAGTTGACCAAGAAGGCTTCGAAAATGAAATGGAAAAACAACGTGAGCGTGCACGTGCTGCTCGTCAAGACGTTGACTCAATGCAAGTTCAAGGCGGTGTACTTGGAGAAGTTAAAGTAGCGAGTGAGTTCGTTGGTTACGGTACAGTTGCAACGGAAAGTAACGTTGTTGCACTTGTGAAAAACGGTGAGTACACAGATAGCTTACAAGCAGGGGAAGAAGGACAGTTAATTCTTGACGTAACACCATTCTACGCTGAGAGCGGTGGACAAATTGCTGACCGTGGTTACCTTCTTGCTGACGGCGTGAAAGTTCTTGTAAAAGACGTACAAAAAGCACCAAATGGTCAAAACTTACACAAAGTAGCTGTGGAAGAAGGCACGTTAACGAAAGATGCAGCTGTGAAAGCTGTTATCGATACGAAAAACCGTAGTAGCGTTGTGAAAAATCATACAGCAACTCACTTACTACACCAAGCATTAAAAGACGTACTTGGAACGCATGTTAATCAAGCAGGTTCTCTTGTAACTTCTGAACGTCTACGCTTTGACTTCTCTCACTTCGGTCAAGTGCAAGCTGACGAATTAGAAAAAATTGAGCGTATGGTAAACGAGAAAATTTGGGAAAGTATTAACGTTGAGATTTCTCAAAAATCAATCGGAGAAGCAAAAGAAATGGGCGCAATGGCATTATTCGGTGAAAAATACGGAGATGTTGTACGCGTTGTACAAGTTGGCGATTACAGCTTAGAGCTTTGCGGTGGTTGTCACGTTGATAATACAGCTTCTATCGGTATTTTCAAAATCGTTGCTGAGTCTGGTATCGGTGCAGGAACTCGTCGTATTGAGGCGGTAACTGGTAAGTCTGCATACGAATTAATGAACGATCAAGTAGGTTTATTAAAAGAAGCAGCAGGAAAAATGAAAACAAATCCGAAAGATATTTTAACAAGAGTTGATGGTCTATTTGCTGAAGTGAAACAACTTCAAAAAGAAAACGAATCTCTTGCTGCGAAATTAAGCAATATTGAAGCTGGAAACTTAACTGATTCTGTAATGACAGTTGATGGTGTGAATGTATTAGCAGCGAAAGTAAATGTTGCAGATATGAACAACTTACGTACGATGATGGATGATCTAAAAAATAAATTAGAGTCAGCAGTTGTTGTATTAGCGTCTGTTAATGACGATAAAGTAAACATCCTAGCAGGTGTAACGAAAGACTTAATTAGCCAAGGTTACCATGCTGGTAAACTTGTGAAAGAAGTAGCTTCTCGTTGCGGCGGTGGCGGTGGTGGCCGTCCTGATATGGCACAAGCAGGTGGTAAAAACCCAGCTCAAGTCGAAGAAGCTTTAGGATTTGTACAAGAGTACGTTAAATCTGTTTCAAAATAAAGAGATAGTAGTGTACAATGGTAGGGAGAGGAGAAGTTCTTCTCCCTATACTTACTATATAAGTGAGGTGCTTGAAATGGACGGTTTTGATAAAACAATGAAGTTTAGCATTCAAGATGAAAAACAGAGTGTCCATGTAAATGATGTACTTTTAACTGTGTATGATGCACTTCAAGAAAAAGGCTATAATCCGATTAACCAAATCGTCGGTTATTTATTAAGTGGAGACCCAGCATACATACCTCGCCATAAAGATGCACGAAGCATCGTTCGTAAGCTTGAACGTGATGAGATCATTGAAGAGCTTGTGAAGTCTTACTTGAAACATCATCGTGAGGAGTAGTTTATGCGGATATTAGGTTTAGATGTAGGTACAAAAACAGTCGGAGTTGCAATGAGCGACGAAATGGGCTGGACAGCACAAGGATTAGAAACAATTAAGATTAACGAAGAACGAGGTCACTTTGGTTTTGATCGTATTTCTGAGTTAGTAAAGCAGTACAATGTGGACAAAATAGTAGTAGGTTTACCTAAAAATATGAATGGTACAATTGGCCCACGTGGTGAAGCGTGCCAACAATTTGCAGAAAACCTACGAGAGCTGTTACAATTAGACGTTGTAATGTGGGACGAGCGTTTGTCGACGATGGCAGCGGAACGTCTACTCATTTCAGCGGATGTAAGCCGTAAGAAGCGAAAACAAGTAATCGATAAGATGGCTGCAGTCGTAATCTTACAAGGATTTTTAGATAGTAAATAAGAGGTGACCAAAATGGAAGAAAATCAAATTACAATTGTAGACGAAAAAGGTAACGAACATTTATGTGAAATTATTTTCACTTTTGATGCTGAAAAATTTGGTAAAAAATCATACGTAGTCTTCTCTCCAATCGGTGAAGTAGACGAAGATGGAGACCAAATTTATGATGCAATGGCTTATGAGCAAAATGAAGAAGAGGGCGGAAGTTTACTTCCAATCGAATCTGAAGAAGAGTGGGAAATGGTACAAGAAATGTTCAACACTCTTGCTGATGAGCAAGAAGCTGAATAATAAGTACTGAAAAGATGGACGACATACAGTCCATCTTTTTTTTTGTATTTATATGTAAAATGAAAGATTTTTTGTCGAAACTGTGTAATCCTTTGTAGTATAATGAGACGGATTGTAGAAAAATAAAATGGATACTAAAAAAGATAGGCGAATTTGTTGTGGCTTTCCATCATGCTGTATAGAAACATATACATATGGTCTACAATTGAATAAGGAGGAAGAGTTTTGATAGAGAATCAAGTGAAAAAGAAGCGTAGACGCATCTTTTTATTTTCGATTATTGCACTGCTTTTAGTTTGTGGTTCAGTCTATGCGTATATTTCATCCGCATTAGGACCAGTTGATAGCGGGAATAAAAAAGAGATTGAAGTAGAAATTCCGAAAGGATCATCTACAAGTAAAATTGGAGAAATTTTAGAAGAAAAAGGCGCTGTGAAAAACGGTACAGTTTTTAGTTTTTATACAAAGGCTAAATCGAAAAGTTTACAAGCAGGTACATATTTATTAAATCCTTCGATGAATGCTAAAGATGTTATCGAACAAATGTCATCTGGCAACGTGCATCGTCCAGCTCTTTATAAAGTGACGATCAAAGAAGGAGCTCAAGTAACTGAAATTGCAGAAACGATTGCGGCAGAACTAAAGTGGAATAAAGATGATGTTACGCGTCAATTAAACGATAAAGCATTTATTCAAAAAATGCAGCAAAAGTATCCGAAGTTATTAACGGATAAAATCTTTGATAGTAATATTAAATACCCATTAGAAGGTTATTTATATCCTGCGACGTATTCATTTTATAAGAAAGATACGACGTTAGAAGAAATCGTAATTCCGATGCTTGAGAAAACAAATGCAATCATTGTTCAAAATGAGGCAAAAATGAAAGCAAAGAACTGGGATGTTCATCAGCTTTTAACATTATCTTCACTTATTGAAGAAGAGGCAACTGGTTTTACAGATCGTCAAAAGATCTCTAGTGTCTTTTATAATCGTTTAGAGAAAGGTATGCCGCTTCAAACGGATCCAACGGTATTATATGCACTTGGAAAGCATAAACAACGTGTATTATACGAAGATTTAAAGGTCAACTCACCGTACAATACGTATGCTGTAAAAGGATTGCCGGTAGGGCCGATCGCAAACTCTGGTAAACATTCAGTGGAAGCTGCGTTAGAACCTGCGCAAACAGATTATTATTATTTCTTAGCTGCACCAAGTGGTGAAGTGTACTATGCGAAAACATTAGAAGAGCATAATGCATTAAAGCAAAAATACATTACGAAAAAACAGTGAAATGGGGAGGGATAGCGAAAAAAGTCGCACATCCCTCTTTTTTGTGGTAAAATATATCGGGTTAAAAACTGGCAGAAGAATCGTTTTTAATATCAAAACGGGACGTACAAGCTAAGGGTAAAACTGGCTTGTATTTTTATTGCATTCTATGTGGGAAAAGACGTCATAGAGGCACTTCTCCATGTAAATAAGGAGGACCATTTATGGAGGATGCAGTTAACGAGTACCTATTATCATTTATTGATCCGAAAGATAAATTAATTCTTGAAATGGAAGAATATGCAACAGAAAATCATGTGCCGATTATGGATCGACTTGGAATGGAATTTATGCTGCAATTTTTACGTTTAATTGGACCGAAAAGCATTTTAGAACTTGGAACAGCAATCGGTTATTCTAGTATTCGTATGATGCAAGCTATTTCAAATTCACGTATTGTGACAGTTGAGCGCAATCGTGAGCGATATGAAAAAGCACTTGAATATATAGAACGTTCCCCAGTAACAGATCGTATTTCAGTTATTTACGGTGATGCGTTAGAGACAGGTGAACAAGTAAAAGAACACGGGACATTTGACGTTATTTTTATTGATGCAGCAAAAGGACAGTATCGTCGCTTTTTTGACTTATATGAACCGTTATTAAATCCTGGTGGCGTAATTATTTCAGATAATGTTATGTACCATGGTCTTGTAACGACAAAAGAGAAAATTGAAAACAGACGTACACGTGGTTTAATCCGTCGTATTAAGACGTACAATGAGTGGCTTATGAACCATGAAGGATACGATACAACGATTTTCCCAATTGGTGATGGAGTAGCTGTTAGTAAAAAGAGAGGGTGACCAAGGTATGAAGAAACCTGAATTGTTAGTAACGCCAAGAGCGGTGGCGGATATCGAACTTCTTGCGAAAGCAGGAGCAGATGCGGTAATGATCGGTGAGCAAAAGTTTGGTTTACGTTTAGCAGGGGAGTTTTCACGTGAAGATGTAAAACAAACTGTGAAGATTGCACATGAAAATGGTGTGAAAGTATACGTAGCCATGAACGCTATGTTCCACAACGATAAAGTAGAAGAATTAACAGATTACGTTTCATTTTTAAATGAAGTAAATGTAGATGCAATTGTTTTCGGAGATCCAGCAGTATTAATGGCTATTCGCGAAGTAGCGCCAAATATGCAGTTGCACTGGAATACAGAAACGACAGCAACAAACTGGTTCACTTGTAATTACTGGGGACAAAGAGGAGCGAAGCGCGCTGTATTAGCTCGTGAGCTGAGCTTAGATGAAATTGTTGATTTAAAAGAAAATGCTGAAGTGGAACTAGAAGTACAAATTCACGGTATGACTTGTATGTTCCAATCGAAGCGTTCATTAGTAGGAAATTACTTTGAGTATCAAGGACGTAATCTTGACATTGAAAAGAAAAAATATGAAGAGAATATGTTCTTATATGACCCAGAGCGTAACAATAAATATCCAATTTATGAAGATGAAAATGGTACTCATATTATGAGTCCGAACGATATTTGTTTCATCGATGAATTAGAGGAACTAATCGAAGCTGAAGTTGACAGCTTAAAAATCGATGGTGTACTAAAAAGCTCTGAATACATTATTGAAGTAACGAAGAAATATCGTCAAGCGATTGATTTATGTGTGGAAGATCGTGATGCATATTATGACTTGAAAGATGCTCTATATAAAGAAATAGAAGAAATGCAACCAGTAAATCGTCCGTTAGACACAGGATTCTTCTTTAAAGAAACGGTTTACTAAACGAGGAGGGTGTAGGAAATGACTGTACAAGAAATTTCACGAGTGATCGATGGCAAACGTGTTATTGTGAAGAAACCTGAACTGTTAATCCCTGCGGGTAACTTAGAAAAATTAAAAGTAGCTATCCATTACGGGGCAGATGCTGTATATTTAGGTGGACAAGAATTTGGTCTTCGTTCGAATGCAGGTAATTTTACGCTAGAAGAAATGGCAGAAGGCGTTGAGTTTGCAAAGAAGTATGGAGCAAAAATATACGTAACAACAAATATCTTTGCACATAATGAAAATATGGACGGGCTAGAGGAATATTTAAAAGGGATTGAAAAAGCTGGCGTAACGGGGATTATCGTTGCTGATCCGCTTATCATTGAGACTTGTAAACGTGTAGCGCCTTCTGTTGAGGTGCATTTAAGCACACAGCAATCACTATCCAACTGGAAAGCAGCACAGTATTGGAAAGAAGAGGGTTTACATCGTCTTGTATTAGCTCGTGAAGCAAGCTATGAAGAAATGAAAGAAATCAAAGAAAAAGTGGATATTGAAATTGAAGCATTCGTCCATGGTGCAATGTGTATCGCATATTCAGGAAGATGTACATTAAGTAACCATATGACAGCGCGTGACTCTAATCGTGGCGGTTGTTGCCAATCTTGCCGCTGGGATTATGATTTAGTTCAAACAGTATCACAACATAAAGATGCAAAAGAGCTTCCTCTATTCCAAGAAGAAGATGCTCACTTTGCGATGAGTCCAAAAGATCTAAATTTAATTTTATCAATTCCGAAAATGATTGAAATTGGAATCGATAGCTTAAAGGTAGAAGGACGTATGAAATCAATCCATTACGTAGCGACTGTAGCAACTGTATATCGTAAAGTAATTGATGCTTATTGTGCGGATCCAGATAACTTTGAGTTTAAACAAGAATGGTTAGATGAGCTTGATAAATGTGCAAATCGTGATACAGCTCCTGCATTCTTTGAAGGGGTTCCAGGACATCAAGAGCAAATGTTTGGAAATCATAGTAAGAAAACAACGTATGATTTTGCTGGTTTAGTGTTAGATTATAATGAAGAAACGGGCATCGTAACGATTGAGCAACGTAATCATTTCAAACCAGGACATGAAGTGGAGTTCTTTGGACCAGAAATAGAAAACTTTACGCAAACGGTGGAGAAAATTTGGGATGAGGATGGAAACGAATTAGATGCAGCGAGACATCCGTTGCAAATCGTGAAATTCAAAGTGGATCAACGAGTGTATGTGAATAATATGATGCGCAAAAGCATACTTCAATAAGAAAGAGTGATAGTCGAATGGGGACGAATAAGCCTGTTGTAATTGGAATTGCTGGTGGTTCGGGATCAGGTAAAACGAGTGTAACGAAAGCGATTTTTGACCATTTTAAAGGTCATTCTATTTTAATCTTAGAGCAAGATTATTATTACAAAGATCAAAGCCATTTACCAATGGAAGAGCGTTTAAAAACAAATTATGATCATCCGCTTGCGTTTGATAATGATCTGTTAATTGAACATTTGCAGCAGTTGCTTGCATATGAGCAAATTGATAAGCCTGTATATGACTATACATTGCATACACGTTCAGAAGAAATTATTCCAGTTGAGCCGAAAGATGTAATTATTTTAGAAGGAATTCTTATTTTAGAAGACCCACGTCTTTGCGAGTTAATGGACATTAAATTATTCGTTGATACGGATGCTGACCTTCGTATTCTGCGCCGCATGCAGCGTGATATTAAAGAGCGCGGTCGTACGATGGATTCAGTTATTGATCAGTACGTAACTGTTGTACGTCCAATGCACAATCAATTTATTGAGCCTTCTAAGAAATTTGCGGATATTATTATCCCTGAAGGTGGACAAAACCATGTTGCAATTGATATTATGGTGACAAAAATTGCAACAATTCTTGAACAAAAAGTAAATTTGTAATAGCATAGTAAAAGATATACGGTAGGAAGGGATTTTTTCCCTTCCCATCGAATACAATGAAACATGCAACCTCATCTATATATAGGTGAGGGCATATTTATATCAACTTTCCATACATATCTTCTTTATATAAAGAAGAATTGGAAATACGGGGTTGTATGTGACAACTCCGCTAGTGCAAGGGTACTAGAAACCTCCGCTAACAATGGAAGCGGAGGAGTTTTCATATGGAACTCCTCTTTTTTTCGGGGGATTGGTATATAAAAGGAGTGGAAAATATGTCAACAGAAAAAACATACCCTATGACACAAGAGGGTAAGCAAAAACTAGAGAACGAACTTGAGCAATTAAAAACAGTAAGACGTAAAGAAGTAGTAGAACGTATTAAAATCGCACGTAGCTTCGGGGACCTTTCTGAGAACTCTGAGTACGATGCAGCAAAAGATGAGCAAGCGTTCGTAGAAGGACGTATTACACAATTAGAAAATATGATTCGTAACGCAGTTATCATTAAAGATAATGGCGAAGTATCTACTGTTGTTACATTAGGTAAAACAGTAACATTTAAAGAATTACCAAACGGAGATGAAGAAGCGTACACAATCGTAGGTAGCGCGGAAGCTGACCCATTTGAAGGAAGAATTTCTAACGATTCTCCAATCGCAAAAAGCTTATTAGGTAAGCAAATTGGTGAGAAAGTAACAATCCAAACACCAGGCGGAGAAATGCAAGTAGAGATTGTCTCTGTAAAATAAAAAAAAGATTCTCCTATCGGGAGAATCTTTTTTTTTTGTAGAATGAAAAAAATTGTGTAAACCTTAGAGTAATTCGACAAAAAATGTCAAAAAAACACTTTAAGCTTTGATATCATAATTGGAGAATATAGGTTTTAAAAGGGAAAAGGGGCTAATTATGAAACATAAAATCTTTACAGGATTGGTGTGTAGTATATCCATATTAGGACTTGCTGCATGCGGAACGAATGAAGAAACTACATCATCAAAGGGAGAAAAAGTAAAGCAAGAAGAAAAAAAGGATATTAAAGCAACTGAGAGTTCAAAAGCCTTAGAAAATCCAAAAGATAAAAAGGAATTTAATGATTTTGATGTAGCGTATCAATTAGCTATTGTTATGAAAATATTTCAAGATGTAACGATTAAGTATGATTACGCAATTGGAAATCCAGATTATTTATTGCGAGATTCGATGGATCAAAAAACAATAGATGATATGAAGAATATGTTACAAGAACAGGCGAAGAATAATGATAAAATTTTAAAAGATGAAGTGAATCAAGCGTATACATATTTAAAACAATCGAAAGTAAGTAATAAAGATGATATTCAAAAAATAATAGATGCACAAAATAATTATTTACATATTGTAGATAAGATGATTACTTGTATTGATTCTGTAACAGTTGAGAATGCAAAAGAAAAAAGAAATGAAATGGATAATCTTAGTAAGGATTATTTAAAAATAGCGGCTAATGTAACAACCACTGTAATTGAAGTTGCTAAAAACACTGGAGTGAATGAAACTGAATTTAGATCGCTTCTTATGAAATTTTTAGAGAAGCCAAAGAAACAATAATAACCTTATATAATATCTGTTTTTGTTTTGGGGATTGTATAAATAAAATAGTACCTCGTCTAAACTATAATAGACGAGGTGTTTTTTTATGAAAATAAAACGGAGAATTGCAATTGTTTTAATTTGTTTTATGGGCATTATGTTTTTATTGCTTTGTCGTTTAATTCAAATCCAAATTATAGATACAGAATCATTTACTAATCGCAAAATAAATTTAATTGAAAAAAGTGTTACGCAACGTACGCAATCCATTGCAGTAGACGATGGACGTGGGCAGTTTATAGATCGTAATGGTAAAGAAATAGGGGAGGAAAAGTATCCTGTTTTAATTGTTTTTCCATTTTTACAAATAAAAAATGACATGTTAGAGAAAATCACGCATATCATTGGTGTGTCGAGACAAGAGATCAGAAGACAAATGAAAAATAAAAAAAATGCATTTATACTGCAAGGGGAAACTGCTCCATTTCGAGTGACACGAGAGCAGATGGAGAAGGTGAATCAATTACATGTATTAGGTATTGTAGCAGCTGAAGTGCGATTAAAACAAACTGGGGAGATAAATCATTTAATTGGTGATGTAGGGGAGAACGAAAGAGAATTTCAAAAGCGATATGGAGAAGTGAAAAAAATTTCAAAACAAACGCCGATAGGTATTTCAGGATTACAGCAATCATTTGATGAATTTTTATTGACTGATGGAGAGGCAAAAGTATTGTATCAAGTAGATCGGCAAGGAGAACCAATTTTCGGAAAGCAAGCGAAATATACTTCACCAGGAAATCCATTTTACCCAGTTAGGATTCAAACTACTTTACATAAAGGGTTGCAGCAAAAAGCAGAAGAAGTGATTGAAGCAAATGAAATAAAGAAGGGGGGATTAGTATTACTTGATGTAAAGACAAATGAAATATTAGCGATGGTCAGTAAGCCGTCTTTACAAGTAAGAGATAAGAATTTATATGAGACTACACTTGAAAATCAAATGTTAACGCCGCATTTTCCAGGCTCTGTTTTTAAAACAGTAGTTGCAGCTGCAGTCATTGATCAAAAAGTAAATTTGTTTAATCGGACATTTAATTGTAATAAAGATTTATATGGTGAAAACGACCCACAAGTTATGATGGGTACACTTAACTTCAAAGAGAGCTTTGCTAGGAGCTGTAACAGGACATTTTCCGAGTTAGGTAACGAGCTATTACAAAAGGATAGGACGGTGCTAGAAACATACGTAGCAGCTTTAGGAGCAAATGAAAAGGTCGGATGGAAAGGTTCTGTATTTCATACACCTCATTTCGAGCAAATGCCAGAAGAAAAAGGCTCTACTATTTGGGGGAATGAAGAAAACAAAAATAGTAAAAAAGCGGTAGAGCAAACAGCGATTGGACAGAAAGATGTACGTATATCACCTCTAGCAATTGCTAATATGATGGCGACGATTGCGAGGAATGGAAAAAAGATGGAAGTGAAAGCTGTTGAAAAAATAGTATATAAAAATGGAGCGGATTTTTTTACATTTGAGAACCATACGTTACATGGAAAACAGCTTTCGTATGAAACAGTGAAAACATTACAAGAGTTATTAAGAGGCGTTGTAACAAGGGAGAAAGGAACAGGAACGGCATTCCACTCGTTGCCGCTCAGTGTCGCTGGAAAATCCGGGACAGCGCAAACAGGGAAAGGGACGAGGGTGAATCGCTGGTTTGCAGGTTATTTTCCGTATGAGAATCCAAGATATGCTTTAGTTGTTGTTGATCTAGAGACTGATAACAAAGTGAATAAAGTCACACCTATTTTTAAAGATATGGTAGGAGCAATCTATCAATTGGAGAATGAAAAGTAATCTTGCAATTTATAGTGAATTGTTTTCATTTCATGAAAATATCATTGTAAATGTTCAACCTTTCTAGATTTAATGTTACAATAGCAATTAGGAAAAACTGCATGGAGGTTTGGAGAATGGCAGGAGGATCAAGATTCCAACAGAAACAACAAAAACGTCGTCAAAACGGTGTTTTAAATATTGCAATCGCTATTGTATTACTATTAGTAGCTATTGTAGCATATCAATTGTTCGTTCCTAGTACGAAAGAGCAAGCATCTTCTACTGATAAGAAAGTCTCTCAACAAACAACAAAGAATGAGAAAGCTGGAAAATCAGAAGATAAAGAATCTGCTAAGAAAAAAGAAAAAGAAAAAGAGCAAGCAGAAGCTAAGCAAAAAGCTGAAGAAGAGAAGTTAAAGGCTGAGGAAGAAAAGAAAAAAGCTGAAGAAGAAGCGAAAGCTAACGAGAAAGTATCAGCTGAAAAAACTGTATCCAAGGCAAAAGAGGCTTATACAAAACCTTCTTGGAAAGCTGTAGGAACAGAACAAGGTTCATCACCAGCGATGACGTTTAAACAGGGGTCATCAGATTGGAATGAGATGCAAAGTGCAATTGCTGCAGGTATTGAAGTACCGAAGGAGCAATTAGTATTCCATTTTGTTGGAAGAGACAAAACTGGAAAGAGTAAAGCTTATGGTGACGTTCAAGATAAGCAAAGTGGAAAAAGATATTACGTAAATATTGATTGGGTAGATAATGAGGGCTGGAAACCAGTACTTGTTCAAACTCTAAACTAAAAAAGAGAAGCTCCTTAGGAGCTTCTCTTTTTTAGTTAACGCAATTTCTTTAATTTAAAATGAACAACCGCGCTATAATACGGTCTTTTGCTTTCAGGATCCATAACCATTTGATGTGAGATGTGATGAACTTCAAGCATAAGTGCTTTATTATTATCGATTTGTTCACTAATTTTTCGTTCTAAAGAAGCTAAGTCTCCCGCTTCAAAAAATTCTACTTTATCTTCTAACATTTCAAAGGTAAATGACATGAAGACGGCCCCTCTCCTATGTAATCAACTATAGTGTAACAAAGAAAAGAAGGAAATACCATGTACATTTCAATTGACATTTTTAGAAAGAGGGAATATCATACTGATAAAACCGATAAGAAAAAGGGGAATTTTTATGGGCACAGAATTTAATGGTTTATTTGATGAGTGGGCTCATACGTACGACTCATTCGTACAAGGCGAAGATATACAATATAAAGAAGTTTTCGCCCATTATGAGGATATTCTAGAGGATGTAGTTAACAAGTCATTTGGTAATGTATTAGAATTTGGTGTCGGTACAGGTAATTTAACAAATAAATTATTACTTGCTGGCCGCACAGTTTACGGTATAGAACCGTCGCGTGAAATGCGTATGATTGCAAAAGAGAAATTGCCAAAAGAATTTTCGATTACAGAAGGTGATTTTCTTTCGTTTGAAGTCCCAAATTCAATTGATACCATTGTAAGCACCTATGCATTTCATCATTTAACAGATGATGAAAAAAATGTAGCGGTTGCGAAGTATAGTCAATTGCTAAACAAAGGTGGTAAAATAGTGTTTGCTGATACGATATTTGCAGATCAAGATGCATATGATAAAACTGTTGAAACAGCAAAACAAAGAGGTTTTCACCAGTTAGCAAACGATTTGCAAACGGAATACTATACACGTATTCCAGTTATGCAGACTATTTTTGAAAACAATGGCTTCCATGTAACGTTTACGAGATTAAATCATTTCGTTTGGGTAATGGAGGCAACTAAGCAATAGAAAGAGGGATTAGATTGAGAATTGCTGTAATTGGAGCAATGGAAGAAGAAGTACGTATTTTACGTGACAAATTAGAACAAGCAGAGACAGAAACGGTTGCAGGTTGTGAATTTACGAAAGGACTATTAGCAGGACATGAAGTAATCTTGTTAAAGTCTGGTATTGGTAAAGTAAACGCAGCGATGTCAACGACAATTTTATTAGAAAAATATAAGCCTGAAAAAGTAATTAATACTGGTTCAGCTGGTGGATTCCATCATTCTCTAAACGTTGGTGATGTAGTTATTTCCACTGAAGTTCGTCACCATGACGTAGATGTAACAGCATTTAACTATGAATATGGTCAAGTACCAGGAATGCCGCCTGGATTTAAAGCTGATGAGGCGTTAGTTGCATTAGCTGAGAAATGTATGCAAACTGAAGAAAATATTCAAGTTGTAAAAGGCATGATTGCAACAGGCGATTCATTTATGAGTGATCCGAACCGCGTTGCAGCCATCCGTGATAAATTTGAAAATCTTTATGCGGTAGAAATGGAAGCAGCAGCTGTCGCACAAGTATGCCACCAATATGAAGTTCCGTTTGTTATCATTCGCGCACTTTCTGATATTGCTGGTAAAGAATCAAATGTTTCATTTGATCAGTTTTTAGATCAAGCAGCTCTTCATTCTACAAACTTTATCGTAAAAGTGTTAGAAGAGTTAAAGTAATGTAACAAAAAGGCAACTGTCTCATATAAAGAAAATACATACAGTTGCCTTTTCTTTATTGGCAAACAAGGGGGAGAACACGATGAATGTATATCGTGGAGTTCATGAGTTAATTGGTCATACACCAATTGTAGAAATTACTCGTTTTTCACTTCCGAAAGGGGTCCGCTTATTTGCAAAGCTTGAATTTTATAACCCAGGCGGAAGCGTTAAGGATCGTTTAGGAAGAGAATTAATCGAAGATGCGCTAGAAAAAGGGCTTGTTACCCAAGGTGGAACAATTATTGAACCGACTGCTGGGAATACTGGTATTGGACTGGCACTTGCAGCATTAGAACATGATTTACGTGTTATCGTTTGTGTACCAGAGAAATTTAGTATTGAAAAACAAGAATTAATGAAAGCACTAGGTGCAACGATCGTGCATACACCGACTGAGCAAGGAATGACCGGTGCAATTGCAAAAGCAAAAGAATTAGTAAATGAAATACCGAATTCATACTCTCCAAGTCAGTTTGCGAATGAAGCAAACCCGCGTGCTTATTTCAAAACACTAGGTCCTGAACTTTGGGATGCACTGAATGGAGAGATTAACATATTTGTTGCTGGAGCAGGAACTGGCGGTACGTTTATGGGGACTGCATCTTATTTGAAAGAAAAAAATATAGATATTAAAACAGTTATCGTAGAGCCAGAAGGATCTATTTTAAATGGTGGTAAGGCTGGTTCACATGAGACCGAAGGAATTGGACTGGAATTTATCCCGCCATTTTTGAAGACATCTTATTTTGATGAAATTCATACGATTTCTGATCGAAATGCATTTTTACGAGTGAAAGAATTAGCGCAAAAAGAAGGACTTCTCGTTGGGAGCTCTTCAGGAGCAGCATTTCATGCGAGCTTACTTGAGGCAGAGAAGGCAGCACCAGGTACAAATATTGTAACCATTTTTCCTGATAGTAGTGAGCGCTATTTAAGTAAAGACATATACAAAGGATGGGAATAAAAAATGAGAGCAAAGACAAAGTTAATTCATGGTATTCGCATAGGAGAACCTTCAACTGGATCTGTAAACGTACCGATCTATCAAACAAGTACGTACAAACAAGAAGCGGTTGGTAAGCATCAAGGATATGAATATTCACGTACAGGTAACCCAACACGTGCAGCTTTAGAAGAAATGATTGCCGTATTAGAAAATGGTTATGCTGGATTTGCATTCGGTTCTGGAATGGCTGCTATTACAGCGACAATTATGTTGTTCTCAAAAGGTGACCACGTTATTTTAACAGATGATGTTTATGGTGGAACGTATCGTGTTATTACGAAAGTATTAAACCGCTTCGGTATTGAACATACATTTGTAGACACAACAAACTTAGAGGAAGTTGTAGAAGCAATTCGTCCAAATACGAAAGCGATCTATGTGGAAACACCAACGAACCCATTACTAAAAATTACTGATATTAAGAAAATATCTACTCTTGCTAAAGAGAAAGATTTATTAACAATTATTGATAATACATTCATGACGCCATATTGGCAGTCGCCGATTTCTTTAGGAGCAGACATTGTACTTCATAGTGCAACGAAATATTTAGGAGGTCATAGTGACGTAGTTGCAGGTCTAGTAGTGGTAAATAGCCCACAACTAGCAGAAGACCTTCACTTTGTACAAAACTCAACAGGAGGTATTCTTGGACCACAAGATAGCTTCTTACTACTTCGCGGTTTAAAAACATTAGGAATTCGTATGGAAGAACATGAAACGAATTCACGCGCTATTGCTGAATTTTTAAATAATCATCCAAAAGTAAATAAAGTATATTACCCAGGTCTTGAATCACATCAAAACCACGAATTAGCAACAGAACAAGCAAATGGATTTGGTGCTATTATTTCGTTTGATGTAGATAGTGAGGAAACATTAAATAAAGTACTTGAGAAACTGCAATACTTTACACTTGCTGAAAGCTTAGGAGCAGTAGAAAGTTTAATTTCTATCCCATCTCAAATGACACATGCATCAATCCCAGCAGATCGCCGTAAAGAATTAGGAATTACAGATACATTAATTCGTATTTCTGTCGGTATTGAAGATGGTGAAGATTTAATTGAAGATTTAGCACAAGCGCTAGCGTAATAAAAAATGCACTGCTAATGTGGAGCAGTGCATTTTTTATTATGTTAATTTGTGAAATATTTCACAAATTATACATACACAAATGAAATGATTTCATGTATATTGAATTCATGAAATGTTATTCACGAGTAAACTTGTGAAGTGTTTCACAAACGATGGGATTCATGTAGGACGGTAACTCTATTTTTTTTCGCTAATCGGGACTTATTATGACCTATAGGGACTTATAAAGACCGTGATAACAGAATAGGAGGAAATTTACATGGTAGTCAAAGAGAAAGTTGTAAATGAAATGCAAGAGGTAAAAGAGATGATTGATACGTTAGTAAATAACGGTCAACAAGCTTTACAAGCATTAGAAAGTTTTACACAAGAGCAGATTGACAACATTGTTCATGAAATGGCATTAGCAGGTGTTGATCAACATATGCCACTTGCAAAATTGGCTGTTGAAGAAACAGGCCGTGGTGTCTATGAAGACAAATGCATTAAAAATATTTTTGCCACTGAATATATTTGGCATAGTATAAAGCAAGATAAAACGGTAGGAATTATTCACGAAGATCCTCATGAAGAAATAATAGAAATTGCAGAACCTGTCGGTGTAGTAGCTGGGGTAACACCAGTAACGAATCCAACGTCGACAACAATGTTTAAAGCGTTGATTGCGATAAAAACGAGAAATCCAATTATTTTCGCATTTCATCCTTCTGCACAAAATTGTTCGGTGGCAGCAGCGAAAACCGTATATGATGCAGCAATGAAAACTGGTGCACCAAAACATTGTATTCAATGGATTGAAAGACCGTCTGTCGAAGCGACGAAACAATTAATGAACCATGATGGTGTGGCACTCGTTCTAGCAACTGGAGGCGCTGGTATGGTGAAATCAGCTTACTCTACTGGAAAACCAGCGCTAGGTGTAGGTCCTGGTAATGTACCGTGTTATATAGAAAAATCAGCACATGTAAAACGAGCTGTTAATGATTTAATTTTATCGAAAACATTTGATAACGGTATGATTTGTGCATCGGAACAAGCAATCATTGTCGATAAAGAAATCTATGATGATGTTAAAACAGAAATGATCGAAAACAATTGTTACTTTGTAACAGAAGAAGAAAGAAAAAAATTAGAAAAGCTCGTTATAAATGAAAATACATGTGCAGTAAATAGTGATATTGTAGGAAAATCAGCACAGTATATTGCCGAATTAGTTGGGATTACTGTTCCTGAACATACAAAAATGCTTGTAGCTGAAATTCAAGGTATCGGAGCAGCATACCCGTTATCTCGTGAGAAACTGAGCCCAGTATTAGCCTGTGTGAAGGCGAATTCATTAGAAAAAGGATTTACATATTGCGAAGAAATGTTGAACCTCGGTGGTTTAGGACATTCAGCAGTTATTCATTCTACAAATAAAGAAGTGCAAAAGCAATTTGGATTACGTATGAAAGCTTGCCGTCTCATTGTAAATGCACCTTCATCACAAGGTGGAATAGGGGATATATATAACGGATTTATTCCATCACTTACACTTGGTTGTGGTTCTTACGGAAAAAATTCAGTTTCCCAAAATGTAACAGCGACTCATTTATTAAATATAAAAAGGCTGGCAAATAGAAAAAAGAATATGCAGTGGTTCAAATTGCCACCAAAAATTTATTTTGAAAAACATGCTACAGCGTATTTAGCAAATATGCCTAACATTTCACGTGCATTTATTGTAACGGATCCTGGAATGGTTGAACATGGCTATGTGGATACAGTCACGCACTATTTAAACAAGCATGCAAATGATGTGAAAATTGAAGTTTTCTTTGAGGTCGAACCAGATCCATCAGATGAAACTGTCTTTAAAGGTGCGGAAATGATGAGAAGCTTTAAGCCAGATGTAATTATCGCACTTGGTGGTGGTTCAGCTATGGATGCAGCAAAAGGAATGTGGTTATTCTATGAGCATCCAGAAACGACATTCTATGGCATTAAACAGAAGTTTTTAGATATAAGAAAACGTACATGTAAATATCCGGAATTAGGAAATAAGGCACAGTTTGTTGCGATTCCAACAACATCAGGAACAGGATCAGAAGTGACACCATTTGCGGTTATTACAGATAAGAAAAATAATATAAAGTATCCGCTCGCAGATTATGAATTAACACCAGATGTAGCAATTGTTGATCCACAATTTGTAATGACAGTACCACCACATGTAACAGCAGATACTGGTATGGATGTTTTAACACATGCAATTGAGGCGTATGTTTCTGTTATGGCAAATGACTATACAGATGGATTAGCATTAAAAGCTATTGATCTCGTATTCAAATATTTACCAAGAGCATATAAAGATGGAAATGATGAAGAAGCACGAGAAAAAATGCATAACGCTTCTGCAATTGCAGGGATGGCATTTGCAAATGCTTTCCTCGGTATTAATCACAGCTTAGCACATAAGATTGGACCAGAATTCCATATTCCGCACGGACGTGCAAATGCCATTCTAATGCCGCACGTAGTCCGCTATAATGCTATTAAGCCAAGAAAACACGCATTGTTCCCAAAATATGAGCACTTTGTAGCAGATGAACGCTATGCACATATTGCGAGAATGCTCGGGCTTCCAGCAAGCTCAGTAGCAGAAGGTGTGGAATCACTCGTCAAAGCAATTACTGAGCTTGGAAAAAGCTTAAATATTAATATGAGTATTGCAGGACAAGGGGTAGATAAAGAGCAATTTGAAGAGGTTGTTGGAGTATTAGCAGAAAGAGCTTTTGAAGATCAATGTACAACTGCTAATCCAAAGTTACCGCTTATTTCAGAGCTGAAAGAAATTTATATGGAAGCATATAAAGGTGAATAATGATTAAAAAAGAGCCGCAGTAAAGCGGCTCTTTTTTTGTTGGAAAACATCTCCCAGAATGGCTGTATTTACTGGTCTTTCAGTTTCATAGAATATGATAAAGTGAAATGGAGGAGTGAGAATATAATGAAAGAATTACAAGGGAAAATAGAAGATTATACTAGGTTCGGACAAATTCTTCTCGCTGTAAGTACATTGTTAATGGTTGGCTTGTTGATTCCGGATGGAGCAAAAGAGACAATCCAATTTTTTGTTATGATGGGGAGTATCGTTATATTTTTAAGTTTATCGTTCTTTTTCTTTCAGCGTGTGAAAGTGATGCGTGACCAGTTAGAGGAAAATGAATGTGAATAATATTGTTAACTAGAGCGCGGCGAAAAGAAAGAATCTTTTTGTCGCGCTTTTTGTTTTTTGTAGAAAAATGTATGCGTTTCATGTTGACAATGATAATCCTTATCAATTAAAGTAGAATAGTAGTTAATGATTATCATTATCAATTAGAGGTGAAGGAATGAAAAAATCTATTACGCTATTTACAGCGATTTTATCTATTTTTTTCTTGTTAATAGGTTGCAGTGCCAAAGGGGACGAAAAAGCGTCTGCAACCAAAACAGAAAAAGGAAAAGAAAAAATCGAAATTACCGACCTGTCAGGGAGAAAGGTAACATTCGATAAAGTACCAGAAAGTTTTGCAACATTAAGTATGGGAGACATGGATATTATTCATGCTTTAGGTGGAAAAGTAGTAGGTCGTCCGGATACGAAATTAACTCTTCCAGAGGAGTTAAAGAAAGCAAAAGTAATCGGGAATGCACATCAACCGAACTTTGAGCAAATTGCTAGTTTAAAGCCCGATGTACTTGTTGCTAACAATGGATTCCAAAAGAATGTGCCAACGGTTGAAGGACAGGGAACGAAAGTAATCATTTCTTCTGCGAATTCTGTACAAGATATTCAAAAGAATATTGAATTATATGGAACGGCAATGAAGAAAGAAGATAAAGCAAAAGAACTTAATCAAAAAATCAATAATCAAATGAAGAAATATGAGAAAAAGAGCGATGTGAAAGCATTGCTAGTGTATGGCGCACCAGGTACTTATTTAGCGGCATTACCAACATCTTTATCAGGTGATATTTTAGAAAAAACAGGCGGAAAAAATATTGCTTCTGATTTTCCAGAAATGAAAGAATATCCGCAATATGCACAGCTAAGTGTAGAACGTATTATTGAGGCGAATCCAGATGTGATTTATTTAATTACACACGGAGATCCAACAAGTGTGAAAAAAGCATTCGAAGGCGAAATGATGAAAAATGAAGCGTGGAAAAATTTAGATGCAGTAAAACAAAACCGCGTAGTTATTTTGCCACCTGATTTATTTGGATCTAATCCTGGGACAAAAGTTACAGAAGCAATGGACTTTATGTATAAAAGTATACAAGATGTAAGGAAATGATACGTATGGAAAGTAGTGAAGTAGTAAGAGAAAAGGAACATCCTTTTGCGAAAAAAAGATGGATAATAGCAGTTACTTTAGTTGTATTAACAATTCTAGGCCTCTTTTACGGTCTTTTCGCAGGAAGTTTATCCTTTTCTGTACGAGACATTCTAACAGGTATACAAGATGAGGGTTCGACAGTACATCGAATTGTATGGGATCTTCGCATACCGAGAGTGCTCGTTGGGTTTATAGTAGGAACATGTTTAGCTGCATCTGGTACACTGCTGCAAGGGGTTATGAGAAACCCTCTTGCAGATCCTGGTATTATCGGAGTTTCATCTGGGGCAGGCCTTGTAGCAATTGTCATCATGATTTTATTCCCACAGCATCTAGCTTTTTTACCACTAGGGGCGTTTTTAGGAGCTTTCATAACAGCGATGGTTATTTATGCTTTATCATGGCAAAAAGGGGCACCACCTTCAAGAATCGTCTTAGTAGGGGTGTCGATCAATGCATTAATTGGTGCAGCAACGTCAGCATTAATGTTATTACATAGTGACAAAGTACAATCCGTGTTACCGTGGCTAGCGGGTGGTATTGGTGGTGTAAGTTGGGCACATTTAAACATGATTATTTATTATGCAATATTCGCCATTATATTAGCTTTCTTTGGCATTAAGCATATTCGAGTGTTAATGCTTGGAGATGAAATGGCAAAGTTATTAGGACATAACGTGGAAAAAAGTCGGTTTTATTTAATCGTAGTAAGTACATTATTAGCTGGAATTGCAGTAAGTGTATCTGGTCTTATTGGATTTGTCGGTCTTGTCGTACCACATATGCTACGTTTATTAGTTGGAAATGATTATAGATATTTGCTACCTTTATCATGCCTTGGCGGCGGTGTATTACTTGTTTTTGCGGATGCAATAGCTCGAAGTTGGTTCGATCCAATCGAATTGCCTGTTGGTATTTTACTGTCCTTCTTAGGTGGTCCGTTCTTCTTATATTTAATTCATAGAGGAGGAAAACAACGTGATTTCCGTTAACAAAGTGTTTTATGCACACTCTGAAAGATTTCAAATGCAAAATATGAATGTACATATTAAGGCTGGAGAAATCGTTAGTTTAATTGGTCCGAATGGATCGGGAAAATCTACTTTGCTTCGTTTAATAGCAAGGCTACTGAAACAAAGCGAAGGGGACATCATTTTAGATGGGAAAAACATTCATATGATGAAGAGTGCTGATGTAGCGAAGCAATTAGCAATGTTACCACAAATGCATGATCATCAATTAGATTTAACAGTGAAAGAACTAATTGAGTTCGGAAGAGGTCCACATAAATCATGGAGTAGCCGCTTAAATAAAGAAGATGAAGAAATTGTTGATTGGGCATTGTCTGTTACAAATCTTGAAGGGTATGAATATCGTCTTTTACATTCTTTATCAGGAGGGGAACGGCAACGTGCTTGGATTGCCATGACGCTAGCGCAACGTACAAATGTCTTACTATTGGATGAACCAACAACCTTTTTAGATATCGTTCACCAGTTGGAAGTAATGGAACTTGTGAAACGATTAAATGAGGAGTATGGAATGACAATTATAATGGTTTTACATGACATTAACCAAGCTGCTCAATATAGCGATCGTTTACTCGTATTAAAGCGAGGAAAGATTCAGTATGATGGTATACCAGAAGAAGTGCTATGCCATGAAATGTTTCAACATGTATTTGGCATAGATGTAGATATCTTTCAAGGAAGTGACAAGCCGTTTTTTACACCGAAACGAATTTCTAAAAGGGGAGAAGAGCGATGCAAACAGAAGAGCGTATTACCACTGAATTAGTAAGAGAATTTGTTATGGCAGCTCACGGGGATTTAGAGAAAGTACAAGAGCTATTGGTTGAATCGCCAAGCTTACTTCACGCCTCTTATAATTGGGGTGGATCAGATTGGGAAAGTGCGTTAGGGGCATCGGCACATGTAGGTCGTAAAGATATTGCTCTTTATTTACTAGAAAAGGGTGCTCGGATGGATATTTTTGCAGCAGCTATGCTTGGTGAATTAGAAGTTGTACAAGCTATTTTAGTAGCTCAACCAGAAGCATTGCGTGCATCTGGTCCTCATGGCATTTCTCTTCTTCAGCATGCACGAATGGGTGGAGAGAAATCTAAGCGTGTATATGATTATTTAGCAATACTATCTTAATGAACGAAGGAAGTTCTTATGTGCGGTAAACTTTTCACTTGAAACAATTGGAAAGTTTACCGCCCGTTAGAACGGGATAAGTATCTAGTATATTTGAAAATCCTACACCCCCTCAACTGTAGTTTTCTTAATACTAGTTATGATATGGATGCAGTAGACGAAATTTGTCTACTGCTTTTTTTAGTCGTTAAGAATGAATATTCTGTATTTTATTGTGGGTTCATTTATCCCGCTATTTGCGGGCAGTAAGTCTCCCGCCTCAAAATTCAGCTAGAGCAAAGAAGTTAGATGGGAGATCCACTGCCCGTAAACGCTCGATTGGTGAGGGCTGATAATCAGTGGGGGTGAACAAAATTCCCCACTGATTAAAGTTTCACTTTATAATTAATAGTAACATTTCGTATGCATACAAAACATGATCGTGAAATTAAGAATAAATTAGTGGAAAGGAGTGCAGGCATGTTTCATACAGATCGTTTACAAATTCGCAAATATACAATGGATGATTTACAGTTCTATGCTTCACTATGGGGGAACGAGAAGGTAATGCGCTATATTGGAAATGGGACGTTAAAAACATATATACAGTGTAAAAAAAGTTTGGAGGAGTGGGTCATTCCTAGCTATAAAAACGGTCTCGGTTTATTTGTATTGATTGAAAAGGAAACGGGAACAAGAATTGGTCATGCAGGGCTGGTAAAGCAGCAGATTGATGGAAAAGAGGAAATTGAAATTGGTTATTGGTTACTTCCTCAGTATTGGGGAAAAGGGTATGCAAAAGAAGCGGCGGCAGCATTTCGAGACTACGGTTTCCAAGCATTACGAATGAATAAATTAATTTCTCTCATTAACCCGAATCATCCCGCCTCAATATTTGTTGCTAGAAAGACAGGGCTCAGCTATGAGAAAACAACTTTATTTCATGGGATGGATGTTCTTGTTTATTCCATTAAACGTGTTGGATGAAAAATTACTTTTTTAAAGGTAAATTGCATTTTTTGAAGAATGGTATATGAAAATAAAGGGGGGATTACATGTACATTTATCATAATGGACTTATTATTCGTGAGGGAACGAGTAGCGTACCAGCATATGCAATTAAAGCATTGTTTGAAGATGCCGGTTGGAGTAATGATAATATCCCTTCTTGGCAAATTGAAAAATTTACGATAGCATTCGAAAATTCAACATGGGCTTTCACAATTTGGGATGAGGAAGAGATGGTTGCGATGGTTAGAGTCATTTCTGATGGAATTATGATTGCGAACATAGTAAATTTAGTTGTGAAGTGTGAATATAGAGGGAAGGGATTAGGTAAGAAGCTTGTAGCTCTTTGCCTGCAAAAACTTCCCCACGGTGATTGGTTTGCGCATACATCAGCGAACAATTTTGATTTTTATAGAAGTTGTGGATTTGAAGTTAGAGAGCTATCGAGAAATGGAACATGTGCGTATTATGGATACCAAGTCGCGAAAAGAGATGGTCACCGATAAATGAATGGAAAGTAAAAAAGTATAGCGAGGTAATTTTGAGACTTTTGATAATAGAGAATGGATTGAGGCTCGTTTTATGATAAAATAAAAGAAAATTCTGTTTATTATTAGGGGGATAAAAATGAGTGTAAAAGCTGGGGATGTATTTAAATATGAAAGAAGATTTACTGAGGAAGAAGTTTTTGAATTTGCAAATATTACCGGTGATAAAGGTAGACACCATATGGAATACGATGAAAATGGAAGATTAATGGTTCATGGTTTATTGACTGCTAGCATTGGGACGAAAGTGGGAGAAGAGTTACATTACATAGCAAGAGAATTAGTAAGTGAGTTTATTAGACCAGTTTTCACAGGAGATACGATCACTTGTGAACTAACTTTAACAAATGTTGAGCAAATGGAAGGCTATAAAAAAGTTTCAATCGAGTCAGTTTATCGCAATCAGCATGAAAAGACTGTACTAGTTGGGACAAGTTATGGAATTATAAGGGGATAAAAAAGAAGCCTGTTTAACAGGCTTCTTTTTTTATTATTTAATAAACACGTTTTCGATTTTCCGCATAACTCGAGATGAGTAATAATGCAGTTTCTTCTCCTATATTACGAACAATATGAGGAACGCATGCATTCCATGAGAAAGAATCACCTTCTTCTACAATTGCAATATCTTCACCGTGCTGAACTTCTAGTTTTCCGCGTAATACAAGGTGACATTCTTCCCCTTCATGGGCATTTGGTGAGTTTTCTTTCGGGAATCCAGTAGGGATTTCTACTAAAGATAGGCGAAGGCCCCCTTGCTCCGCAACATGTTCAATTCTTTGCTCATCTTTGCCGTATACACTGTATTTCCGTTCTTCTTTTTTGACAATTTTTAATCGATCTTTTTGCTCTAACAATAAATAGGGAAGGGGAACGTTTAAAAAATTGGAGATCGTTTCTAAAGTTGAGATAGATGGTGATGTTTTATTATTTTCAACCTGACTCATAAATCCTTTAGAAAGACCTGTTCCCTCGCAAATTTGTGCAATTGTTATGCCTCTACGTTGACGAATTTCACGTATTGCAGAACCAATATTCATAAAATCAAGCTCCTTTTTGTAAACAACTATTTGTATCATAGCAAAAAAAATATATTTTTTCCCAGTGAAAATGAATTGACGAATAAAAAAAATTAGTGTATGTTTTGTAATGTAAATAAAAGTTTTGTATAAGAAAACTATAAAGGAGAGAATGAAATGAATCAACATATTGGTAACTTAATTATTCGTATCGTGTTAGGGGTAACATTCTTCATGCACGGTTTAACAAAATTCCAATCAGGAATTGACAATATTGCAGGATGGTTTACAAGTATTGGTTTACCAGGAGGACTTGCATACGGTGTAGCAACGTTTGAATTAGTTGGAGGTCTATTATTAATTCTAGGTTTAGGTGTAAGATATATTGGATTATTATTTGCACTTGTTATGGTTGGAGCAATCGTAAAAGTGAAATGGTCAGCTGGTTTATTGGGAGATGGAAAAAATCCTGGTTTCGAATTAGAACTTGCATTATTAGCAATGGGTGCATACTTATTTGTTGCAAAAGCTGATGGTTTTGTAGATAATTTCTTAAAAGAAAAAATGTCAAAGAAGAACTAATTTAAATGGGGGGGCTAACAAGATGAGTTTTCAACTTCATCCCGATACAACACTTGATGTTGTTCATTTATACGTATCTAATGTAAAGAAATCACTAGAGTTTTATACGGAAGTACTAAGTATGAAGGTGCTAAAAGAAGAAGAAGCAGTCGTTACATTTGGGAATGAAAATGATGAACCACTTCTTATCATTGAAGAAAAGAAAGAAGCTTTTCCGAAGCAAAGAGGAAGAACAGGGTTATATCATTACGCAATTTTATTACCAAGTAGACAGGATTTAGCGAATGTTCTTCGTCATCTTGTAGAGATGGTATATCCACTACATGGCGGAGCCGATCATTACTTTAGTGAAGCTCTTTATTTAGCTGATCCAGATGGAAACGGGATTGAAATTTATCATGATCGACAAAAAGAAGTTTGGCGTGATGAGAATGGAGAACTCCCATTTGTTAGTAACCCGTTAGCTGGTGAAGAATTATTACAGCAAGGAAGTACATGGAATGGCTTTCCAGCTGGTACTGTGATGGGGCATATTCATTTTCATGTAGCTGATTTAGAGGAAGCGAAACGTTTCTATGTTGATGGTCTTGGTTTTGAAGTAACGATTCCAGCTCGTAATGGAGCATTGTTCGTATCTGCAGGTGGTTATCATCATCATATCGGTTTAAATACATGGCAAGGTGAAGGGGTACCACCGCAAATGCCAGGTTCTGTTGGTTTGAAATATTTCACAGTTGTACTAGCGAATGAAAAACAAAAAGAGCAAGTATGTGAAAGCTTAAAAAATATTGGCAAGATTGCTACGTACAAAGATGGAATATTACAAGTCGAGGATCCATTTGGACATTGTATCCATTTCAAAATAAAAGGAGAAGCCTAAAAAGGCTTCTCCTTTTATTTTCTTATAATTGCTTTTTCGTTTTGTAAAAATAGTTCATCAAATTGTTTTGCAAGCTCAAAATCTAGTTTCGTTAAACCTTTTGCATTCCAAGATGACAAAGTAATAATAACTGCTTTATACTGGATAAGGATAAATGGATGGTGATTATATTCTTCTGATAGTTTGGCGGCTTCAGAGACAAATTCGACTCCTTTTAAGTAGTCGGAAAACATATATTTTCGTTCAATCCATTTCTCATCTTTTACCATCCATTTATCTACCTTCAATAATTCTTCGTGAACTTCTTCTTCAGTTAATCTTAGCATCATTTTTCACATCCTTTACTGGAAGTAACGCAAGACCATTGTTAATAAGGCGTGTTACAGCTTCGTCAGTTGTGAAGGCAGAAAGTTGATGTAGTAATGCTGCCGATGTTTCATGCCCTTTGTTATGCTCTAAAAGTAACTCTAATACTTCAAGGCGCAGCAACCATTCTTTCGCATAAAATTTATTTAATACTTCTTGAATTGCTACTAATTGATCGATATGCGCGTCGTGTAAAATCCCCTCACTTCGAATATCTCGCACTGTTTGATACATACGTTCAAGTTCATTCAGTACAAGTGGAGCAGGAATTTCGTGAACTTCTTCATCCATTGGGAAAAATGCTGCGGCATCTGCGGCACCTGGGAATACTGAAGTGATTTGTGAGCCAACAGCCATATCAAATGCGCCCCATGAAGCATCAAATAAAACGCGGGCGTTATAAGTAACTGTGCAATCGATAAAGGAAATAAGAGCAATTTTCTTATCGTTTTTTACAATATCTGTTACTGTTCCTTTTACATGAATACCACTTGCAAAAGTAAACTCAGCGATAGTTCCAATTGTAATTCCTAATGATTGTAGTTGTTCGTCTGTACAATTTTCTAATGCAATATTTTCAGTGAGTAATCCAATCGGTGTTCCAAATCCGTCACTGTGTACAGAAGTAGAATGATTTGCTAACTGTTTATTATGAAGCGCTAATGCCGTTGGCGAATTTGTTCGCATGTAAATTAATTCACCTGCATCGTTTTCAATTGTCTCGCTAAATGTACCTGTAATTTGTAATCCACTATTTAGCTCAGCTGTTGCATAGTTCTCAGAGCGAATTGCTTTTTCTAAACCTTCTTTTCCACCTGTTTTAAAGGCCATTGTTTTAGAAAATGTTTCAAGCGCATCTGTTAATTCTTCAAAGGATTCACAAACAAATAGTTGTGGTTGCATTTTTGTTACGTCATAAGTTGTCCCTGTACATGCTTCGATAGAAAATGGAACCTTTTCTACAGCGTCTGTTAAGCAATGTTTGCTTTCGCCAACAGAAGAAAGGAGACCAGCACCATATATTTTTGGATCATCTATATTTCCAATTAATCCATATTCTACTGTCCACCAGAAAAGACGTGAAATTTGTTCAGCTTCTGATAAACCAGAAACTAAGTTTTGTTTTTCAATTACAGCATTTTCAGCAGCCTTAACTTCATCAGGAGTAGAAGTAGGGCTTTCTTTTACTATCGTTAATGTACGAACAGCTTCAAATGCATCATGTTCTTCTTTTGTAGAGAAAGCTTTTGCACCAATTTGCCCAAAACGTTTCACATATTTTGCATATGTAGGATCAAGTAAAATCGGTGCGTGTCCTGCGGCTTCGTGTACGATATCTGGAGCTGGTGTGTACTCGATATTTTCTACTTTCCGAATATCTGTTGCGATCGGTAGTAATCCGTGTCCTTGAAAATCGAAGAATGCTACGCCGGGAATAAGTCCGTCAATCGTTACAGCGCCCCAGCCACTTGGTGCCAAACACTCATTCATTTCTTCTACTTTTGGAATTGCATCTATATTAATACCAGATGATTGTAGTCCGTTCACATAGGCTGGATGAGCAACGTCTTTTAAGAAGCTATGATTTTGTCTCATAATGTAACGCCACACAGCGTGATTCACCGGTGTGTATTGATCATAATGTTGTGTGGATACGAATGGTTTTAAATGCGATGGAATTTCTGTTTTCTTTGTCATTTAGACATCCTCCTTTTTTTCTATAAAATTGAATATCGATTTCGTATAGCTTGTATCACCTCCCTTCATTATTTGTAAGCGCTTATAAAATTTTATCATAAGATTCGGAATTATTTAACATCTGTTTCTGTGAGAAATAGAAAAAGCCCCTATCGGAAAATCCGATAGGGGCGAAAGAATCGCGGTACCACCCTATTTGTAAGTGAAAATATACTTACATCTCAATTAATGATAACGGAAAAATTCCGTCTTTTCCTTCATGCATAAAAGCACTACGAAAAAGAAGCTCCAGAATTGTAATTCATACTTATATATGTGCTAATTTCCACCGACCATTAGCTCTCTGTAACAGGGATATAAGATACTACTGCGATTCTTTCAACGCGTATATATGAAATTGTGTAAGAGGATGGACGCAAAAAAGTCCCTATCGGAAAATCCGATAGGGACGATAAAAATCGCGGTACCACCCTATTTGTAAACAACTAATTGTTTACCACTCACTTTACGATAACGGAAAGATCCGTCTTTCTCTTCATGCATAAAAAGCATTACGGGAAAGAAGCTCCAGAATTGTAATTCACGCTTGTATATGTACTGATTCGCACCAACCATCAGTTCTCTGAGACAGTGATATAAGTCGCTACTAGTATTCCTTCAAAGCCGATATATAATTCGTTTAACTAAACTATGTTTTGTATTATAAAACTATATTAAAAAAATTGTCAACAAAAATTTTTTATCCCGTGTTAATGAGCAGTAAAATTCCTACCTCAAAATTCGGTTGGAGCAAAGAAGTGAGATGGGAGATTAACTGCCCGTAACTCCCGATTGGTGAAGGGTAATAATCAGTGGGGATGAACGAAATCTCTACTGATTAAAGTTTCACTTTATTTCACTTCTAAATTAACAGTTAAATTAGAGGTATTGCCAGCTGCATCAGTTGCTACAATGTGAATAGTATTTTTTCCTTCTTGTAATTGAGTACGATCGAAATAAATGTCATAGCTTTTCTCCCAAGGGTTCAGGAATGCCTGGTCCCATACACCATTTCCGTTAATTTCATATTGCATTCTCACTGGAATACCAGGTGCTATCCAACCAGATTCTGACATCCAATCTAGTAGAATATCATCAACTTTTCCTCTAATTACGAGATTTTCTTGGTCAACTTCGTATGTTAACTTAGGTGCAGTTCGATCAAGAAATACAGCAGCTGTTTGTTTTGTTTCTCCGCCAGAATTAGAAGCAACTGCTTCGATTTGATATAGCCCGTCAGCTAAAGGAGTGCCATCTGCTTTTGTACCATTCCATTTGAAAGGTTTGTATCCAGGAGTTGCATTTTTAGCTTGATGGATAATCCCTTGATACGTTACACGTTCTTTCGTAACTAAATTTGCATGCAATGTTACATCATCCACAGGCGCAACTAAATAGTAGTTGATGAGATTATCATCTAGTACGTGGTCGCCATTTGGGCTAAAAGTAGAATTAATAATTTCAAGTCCATCGATACGTTTATAATCTTTAGGCTCGATACTAAATGTGAATGGAATTCGAATTTCTTCTTTTGCCCCTTGTTCTTTTACATATACATTTCCAGTATACACACCTTGTGGTAGTGAGCTATCTACAGTGATAGTAAATGGTTTTTCGGTACTACTATTCGGTTGAATGCTAATCGATGAAGGGACAGAAGCTTTTACTTTTGTGTTTGTGTTTGCATCTAGTAACTCCACACGAGTTGAAAAACTTTTCTTTTTACTAGAAAGGTTTTGTAATGTAACATTTTGCGTCAGTTTTACTTTTCCGCTATTTGGCTTAATAAGACCAAAGCTGACATTGTTAGGTTTTACTAATACATTTGTTTGAGCTGCTTTCGGAATGTTAATTAAACCTGATCCTTGTGCCATAACAGGGTATGTATTTTCATTGACATCATGTAATGTTTTTGCATTGTTAGCAAGAGCCGCTTTCAATTGTTCTGTCGTCCAATCAGGATGCATTTGACGCAAGAGGGCAACCGCTCCAGCTACTTGCGGAGCAGCCATACTTGTTCCGTTATGCGATTCATAGCCGCCTCGCGGTACTGTACTAGTAATTTGTACTCCAGGTGCAACAACATCAGGCTTTATTAGCCAACTTCCTTGTGATGGTCCTCTTGAACTAAAGTTACCGATAAGTTCTGTTTGCTTTGGTTGTCCAATTTTTATATTTTTCTTTCGTTTTGTAATTAAAGTTTTTAATTCTTCCCTATTTGTATTTGATAATTGCATTACTGGGACAGCTAGATGTTCACGTGAAAAATATTCCGGCATCATATTAATTTCTTTTTCGCTAGAGATTAATAACACACCAAGTGCACCAGCTTGTTTCGCTTGTTCTGCCTTTACTAATGTACTAGAAGTACCTTGTAAAATAAGTGCGAATTTCCCTTTCACATCTTGTTTTGCATAATCACTTGGATTGCCATAACCAACGTATACAAGAGGGGAATCATTTCCTATTGGAAAATCGGATTTTGATAACGGTAACCCTTGATATGTTTTGCTGGAACCAGCTACTTGGAATGTTGGAAACGGGATAGAAACCGTAGATGCTCCAACAGAAATGACACTACTTGCGTTACCGGGAGCATCAACAGACCAAGGTTTTGGTCCGTCATTTCCATTTGAAACGGCAGTAGTAACACCAAGTTTCGCTGCTCGTTCTAACGTTAATGTTACAGGCTGATCAGGTACATTTAAATCCTGCCCAAGGGAGAGGTTTAACACATCCGCACCATCTTGAATCGCTCGCTCAATCCCTTGGATAATATCATCTGTTGTACCAGTTCCACCGTCATTCATTACACGATAGGCTAGAATAGAAGCGTTTGGAGCAACGCCTTTAATTTTTCCATTACCCGCAATAATTCCAGCTACATGAGTACCATGTACGTTACCATCCATTGGATCGCTATCTTCATCAACCGTGTCATATCCACCGATATAATTTGCCTTTAAGTCAGGGTGTGTATAGTCTACGCCAGAGTCGATAATGGCTACTTTCATGCCTTTTCCATCAAGCGGTTTGCCAGATGGATCTTTTAAATTCCACGCGTCAGGTGCACCAATTGTCGGTCCACCGATATTTGGTGCTTCTTCGTTAGTAGTACTTTTTGATGTTTCATGCAATTTATATGTTAAGTTCGGATAGACTGCTTTTACTTCAGGTAAAGAGGCAAGAGAGGTAATTTGATCTCCAGGAACTGAAATAGAGAATCCGGAAAATAACGTATTATACACTTCTTTAATTTTTGCACCAGGTGCTTTTTCTTTTATTTTCTTAGTCGTATCTTCTTGTGCTTTTTTTAGCTCAGCATGATAAGACTGCGCATTACTATTTTGTAAATCTGGAGCATGCTGAATATTACTTTGAGCAGCGAGAGGTGCATGTTGCAATTCTACAATTACTGATATTTCTTTTGTTGTTTTCGTTTCAACATTTTGAGCAATTTTATGTTCTCCCCACTGTTCAATCGTTGTTTTTAATTGTGGACTAAATTGCTTCTCCTTTTGTAGTGATTCAGCATGAGCGCTTAAAGCTCCAAAACTAGAAAAGACAAGCGCCATGCTTAATAGTGTAGATGTAGTTTTTTTCATTGATACTCCCCCTAATAAAAAAGTGCCAATATTCAGAAATGTAATCTTACATTTTAGTTAGAACTTATAAATATAAATGTTGGCTAAACTATACTTTCGACATAATTCATACCAATCCTCTATGAATTGAAAATTTCTTGGGGAATTTTTTCTGATTATGTCGAATCGATATTTTTCACATATTGTAGGAAGAAAGTGAGGAATGCTATGAGGGAAATGGAGTGATGGTATGAAAAGGCTAATGGTAAGTGGTAGTGTAGTGTTGTTTATGTTTTTATGTTCTATCACTATTACTAGTGCAGAAAATAATAGTGTGAAAGTTGCTTTTATTCGTCATCATAACCTTTGGATTAAAGTTGATGGGAAAGAAATACAGATTACAAAAGGAGAGTACATAACAGGGCCGAAGTGGTCATATGACGGGGAGTGGCTAGCATATGTAAAAGGGAAGAAACAAAGTATTCTTGAGTTATATCGGCTGAAAGATGGAAAAAAAGTTACGCCGTTTCACTCAGAAGCATCGAATTATCAATGGTCACCAACAGAAAATATAATTGCATTTATATTTACAGGTACATTAAATACATTTGATGTAGAAAAAAAGAATGCAGATTTTGAAAATGTATCGGCTGGTGTAGGGGATTATGCATGGTACCCCGATGGAAAGAACTTTCTTGTATCCTCTGAAGCGAACTTACTTCCAACAGGATGGACAGGGGCTCAGCTATATGAAGTGCAAAAAGATGCACATATGAATCCTCACAAAATGAAGCATTTGTATGCATTGCCAAATGAACATGATGATTTTCTAGCGCTAGTAGCAAGTGGCTTTAAGTGGTCACCAGATCAAAAGTGGATTTCATTTTTAGCGGTACCGACAGCTTCATGGTCAGCTGATAGTAATACGCTTTGCTTAGTTCGTGCAGATGGAAGTCGGTTTGAAAAAGTAGATCAAATGTTATTAAACGAACAATGGTTTCAATGGGCACCATCAAAAAATATATTAGCTTATATTGAAGGGAGCGGAAGAGTTACATTAGAAAATAAACATTTAAAAGTAAAGGAATTGCCAGCACTTCAGCAGAACATATTTACGCCGAAAGGATATGTTGATTGGGATTTTGTATGGAAGAACGATAGAGTAATTATCGTTTCACGAGCAAAAGAGGCAGGAATAGAAACTCCACCAGAAAAAAGGCCACTACCATCTTTATATGAGGTCGATAGTACAAGTAATGCACAGCATCAAATCACAAAGAAAACGAACAAGCAAGGGGATTACCACCCGATCTTCATGAAGAAGAGTAATCAATTAATTTGGATACGTTCAGACCGTAAGAAAGCGGATGTATGGCTTGCTCATAAAGATGGGAAACAGGAAAAGAAGTGGATTGAAAATATAGATGTACCAGCGTGGTATTATGAGAAATGGAATTGGGGAAATGTTATCTCGGTGAAATAACAATAAAAAAACTGCCTAAAAAATCATTTTAGGCAGTTTTTTATTGTTATTTATGTGTTTTATTTGGCTTTTTTTTCGCTGGGTTTCCGTTCCCTTGTCGCTTTCTATTTTGTTCATCTTTTGCTTGTTTTTCATGTAGTGTATCTAAAAATTCATTCGAGTTACTCATGTTTATATCTCTCCTTTCATTTTGTCATGATTACTATAACCATTTAGGAGGATAATCATGAGTTAGAAATTAGGCACTTAATTTTCTTCGATAATGTAAGTAAAATATTCCATACATAACAAATAGCATGAGTAAAACTTGTATCTCTACATTTTCTTTTAAAAAAGCTGCGATAGGGTCTGGTAAGTACGGTAATTTATCGTTTGTGCTTAAACCTAACCATTTATTTAAGAGGCTAATGGTACAAAACATAAAAACACCGGACCAGCTTGCCGTAATTGCTTTTTGTTTAATTTTTGTTTCACGTTCATCATCTGCAATCCAAGGATTAGCAGTTTTATCACTACTAAAGAAGCCGTTTATATATCCCCATACAATCATTCCAATAAAGACAATTATCCATTTCATATATGTAATTCTCCTTTCGGTGTAAAAAGTATTTTACATGTAATATTGTAATATTTTACAAACCTTCGTGTCAAACCTTTTTTACATATCGGTTTTTATACAGCAGGAATAAAGAATGCAATAGGGAAGAAATATGTGTGAGGATTTTATAGTAAGAGGAGACTGAATATGAAAATCGTTTTTGTTCGGCATGGTGAAGGTGAACATACAACGGATTTACCAGAAAGTTTACAAGTGTTTGACCCACCATTGACGAGAGTAGGAAAGGCTCAAGCTAAGTTACTTCAACGTGATGTATCATTACAAGAAGCGGATATATTAATTGTTAGTCCTACACTTAGAACTTTACAAACGGCGACAATATGGAGTGCGAAAGTAGCTTGTCAAAAAATAGTCCATCCATATGTATCTCCACGTATTTTTCCTTATCGAGAAGGAGCGAAAACATTACCGTGCGATTATATAGTAGATCAGGGAATGATAACAAAGTTATTTCCGCATTTTTCGATAGAGAAAAGCTCAAATAATCAGTTATGGAAGGAAGGTATAAACACTATTTCAGAGAATAGTTTTCAGCAAATAGTAGATGAATTTCTTCTTTGGTGTTATGAACTGGGTGCGGAAAGAATTTGCATTGTATCTCACGATGGAACAATTACAGCATATAGGCAATATTTACATAAAGTCGTTTTAACTAGATCAGATTTTTTGAAAGAAACAGGTATATATGAAATGGATTTATCCCATAAAAGTCTGATTGATAAGGGCTGATTATAGGATGGAGGTTGTTTGTTGAATATTGCATTAGTAGTTGGTTTTAATTCGGATTTAGAGGCGCAATCAATACGAGCATCTCTTGAGTATTTTGGTGCAAGAGTTGTGACATATTGGATTGGTAGACCGAAAGATTTTGTGGGAGTTCTTTCTGGAAAGAACTTATTTAACGATATTAATTATATTATTTTTTGCTTTCATGGTGAAGAAGGGAAGTTTGTCATGGAAGAGTTAGGCGAAGAAGTATATGAACAAGATGAACCGAGAGGGTATTTTGGTAAAGCAGAAATTTATAAATATGCAAAATTGCATAATACACATATTGTAAATAGCGGGTGCACATTAGGGGAGCAAAAACTTGCAAAATCTTTTTTACATAGTGGTGCAAAATCATATATTGGATCGATTGATTATGTAGATGGAAATGCAGCACTTATGTTTACTATACGCTTATTTTATGGGGTTATTAACCATGGGAAAACGTTAGAAGAAGCGTTTCAAGAAGCGAGTTTAATTGATGAGGAGACACATACATTTCGATTCTATAATTAGTGTGAAACACGTTTATTCTATATTCGAATAAACGTGTTTCACATTTAACTCACAATTTTTTTGCATTTTTTTCAATGAAAATGATTATCACCTGTGGTATGATATGTTCAAGTTTTTACAGGTAATAAAAGTTACTATATAAACGTTAGTTTTTAATGTTTCATACACATGTCATGAATTATTCATAATTAACGTTTGAAAAATGAGTAACTAATGTTATTATATTAACTGTAACTAACTTAATTACAACTTTAGGAGGAAGATATGGTTATTCAATTTTTAAGAGAAAACAAAGCAGTTTCTTTTGTATTAGCAGTAATTCGAGTATATCTTGGTTACACATGGTTAATGGCTGGAATCGGTAAACTACAAGGAAAAGGATTCGATGCAACAGGTTATTTGCAAGGCGCAATTGAAAAATCTAAAGGTGCACAACCGGCTGTTCAATCTTGGTGGGCATCATTCTTACAAGAATTTGCAATTCCAAATGTAGATTTGTTTAATACGCTTGTAACATGGGGAGAAATTTTAGTCGGAATTGGTTTAATTGTAGGCTGTTTAACAAAAACAGCGGTCTTTTTTGGTCTTGTAATGAACTTTTCCTATATGTTTAGTGGGTCAATTGGTGTGAACCCTGAGATGGTTATCTTATCTATGTTTGTTCTTGTTGCCGGTATGAACGCTGGGAAATTTGGAATGGATGGCTTTGTTATCCCAAAAGTATTAGGATCAAAAACTCAAAAACGCCAAAAGCAAGCTGCTTAATATATGAAAATGGGTATCTCACAATGAGATACCCGTTTATGTTATTTTTCAATTTTGATCGGATTGTTCTTAAAGAAGTCTTGTACATACCCGACAAATTCTTGTGGTTCTTGGCGAAATGGTGCATGATAACCTTTTTCAATAATATGTAAAGTGCTATTTTTTAAGAATTGATGATACGTTTCTCCTTCTTTCCAAGAAACGCTACTATCATTTCTGCCCCATATAATTAAAGTTGGCTGTTTCATTTCATTCGCATTAATTTTAAGACGTCTAGGCCATAGTTTCATTTTGTTATAATGTTCTTCATCATTACGTTTGAATTTCACTTTGCTCTCATCATAATCTGTAATAGAAGAAACGGCATTTAAATCAGTCGACAATTGTGGTTTTGGTGAGCCTTGTTTAGTAACGAATGTATGAGGGCCACCTGTAGCATCAGTTAAAATAAGGTGAGTAACTGCTTCAGGATATAAATATGTTAAATTTAGAGAAATTTCTCCCCCCATGGAATGCCCCAGTATTGCGAATGAATCATATCCTAGTTTTTTCATTAATTTATAATACAAATTTGCATGAGTTGGAAAAGAATAATAAAAATCCATTGGCTTAGATGAGCGCCCGAATCCCAAAGCATCTACAGAAATAATTGTATGATCTTTTGCTAAATCGGAGTAGATCTTTTGAAAACCATCTGATGACCCTCCAAAGCCATGAATCATAAGTAAAGGTGGTTTTTCATTACCCATCTTTTTAAAGTAAATGGTTTGACCATCTATTTCTACCATTTTTTCCTCGGTAGCTAGTTTCGCTGTAATTGTATTTTTAACTTGCTTTACTTGTTCTACTGGCTTTTCTGCTGCACTACATCCTACTAATAGTGTAAGAGTAAGACAACCTACCATAAAATAGCTAAATCGCTTCAATTAGGTGTCTCCTTTCTAACATAACGCTGTATCTATCATAGCAAATAGCATATTACGATTTCCAGGAAGTTGGCTACCATTTTTTATCATAAGAGGTGAAAGGAGCGTTTCTTGGAAATTTTCTGTTTGAAGAAATTGACGAAATGTAAATTGTGAGTGTGGGACATCAATTCGTACTATACCATTCCAACATTCACATATCTTTTTTAATAATTGAATAGAATCTTCTTCTTGCTTGGCGATAAGTGGATTGATACATAATATATTGCCCTTTCGTATGCATAATGAAAAAGCTTCTATACAGTTATTTCTTTCAATTTTAAAAGAGTGTACGGCCCTTGGTAATAGCAAAGAGTAAAGTAGAGAACGATTCATACCAGTTGCAATTTGATCGAGAGAAGTAAGAGATATAAGGTCTTCTTCTTGTACTTGTTGTAAGTGAGAAGGGGACGTCTTAATAGCTTGCTTTTCAAAACGATGAATCGTTGTTGCTGTTTGAAATCCGCATGATGTGTATAGAGGTTCGCCAGCTTTTGTCGCAATAAGTGCAATGGGTTGTTTTGGATGAATTTGTTCCAAGCAATGATTTAGCAACATGCGCCCGATTCCGCGTCCTTGAAAATTAGGGTGAACGATTAACATACCAATGGAAGTGAAGTTACTTGTAAAGGGAAATACTCCTCCAGTCGCAATGAGTTTGTTTTCATGAATGTAACCTACAAGTGTGCCGATAGAAAGATACATTTCGAATTGTTTTTTCATAAAAATTTCATCGTGTAACCATCCAACAGATTTGCAAAGATTAAGTAATTCAAAAATAAAAGATTCATTTAGCTTTACTATTTTCATAAAGGCTCACCGCATTTCTATTTATTTTCATAAACATAGAGTCAAAATGTAAAAAAAGAGATTTACGTTAAATGAAATCCAACTTGTTTATATTTAAATTGTAAAGGGCAGGATAGTTGATACGAAGAGACAAAGTTATACAAATTATAACTGATATTTACATAAGTTAACAAAAAATTTACATACAGCTAATTTTCTCTTAATAGTCTTCCATTAAATTTGATAGTGGGAAATGAATAACCTAATTAGGGGGACAAGACAGTGAAAAAGTTTGTGAAAAAAGCATGGCCATTTGCAGTTGTGGCATCATTAGCAGTTACTTCGGTAGCAACATGGAATTTTACTCGTTCTAGTGAGGTTAATGCAGATGAGAACGGAAGCAATGCAAAGATTAAAAATGTTATCGTATTAATTGGGGATGGTATGGGCCCTTCATATATGACGGCTCACCGTTATATGAAAGATAATCCAAAAACCTTTGAAATGGAATCTACAGAATTTGATAAGCATCTTGTAGGAACACAAAAAACATACCCAGAAGATGAGCATGAAAATATTACAGACTCTGCATCAGCAGCAACAGCTATGTCAGCAGGGATTAAAACATATAATGCTGCAATTGCAGTTGATAATGATAAAGCGGAAGTGAAAACGGTTCTTGAGCAAGCGAAAGAAAAAGGGAAATCAACGGGACTTGTTGCAACTTCTGAAATTACACATGCAACACCAGCTGCTTTCGGTGCGCATGACATTAGCCGTAAAAATATGGACGCAATTGCAAATGATTATTTTGATGAGAAAATTAAAGGGAAGCATAAAGTAGATGTTATGCTTGGCGGCGGCGTAAAGAACTTTGTTAGAAAAGATCGTAATCTTACAGAAGAGTTTAAGAAATCTGGTTATAGCTATGTAACGGATCGAGATCAATTGTTAAATGATAAAAATGATCAAATTCTTGGTTTATTTGCACCAGGTGGATTAGATAAAATGATTGACCGTAATGATAAAACACCTTCATTAGAAGAAATGACTAATGCAGCAATTGAGCGTTTGAACAAAAATAAAAATGGTTTCTTCTTAATGGTGGAAGGAAGTCAAATCGACTGGGCTGGACATGATAATGATATCGTTGGTGCAATGAGTGAAATGGAAGACTTCGAAAAAGCTTTCAAAGCAGCGATTGAGTTTGCGAAAAAAGATAAAAATACGTTAGTTGTTGCAACGGCAGATCACGCTACAGGTGGATTATCTTTAGGTGCCAATGGCGAGTATAACTTTAAAGTAGATCCAATTAAAGCTGCAAAACGCACACCAGACTTTATGGCAAATGAGATTGCAAAAGGTGCAAATGTAGAAGAAACACTGAAAAAGTATATTGATTTACAATTAACTCCAGAAGAAATTCAAGCTGTAAATGATATAGCTCCGTCAAAAGATGTAACAAAGATTGATAATGCAATTGAAGATATTTTCAATAAGCGCTCGGTTACAGGCTGGACAACTGGTGGACATACAGGGGAAGATGTGAACGTGTATGCATTTGGTCCAGGTAAATACTTATTCTCAGGCGTTCAGGAGAATACAAATATAGCGAAACGTGTCTTTGATATTGTTGGCGGCGGCGATCCGAATAAAGGAAGACGTTAATTAAGAGCGAAAGTGAGGCGAAATGCCTCACTTTTCTTTTTAGGAGTTGGGAATATGGGGAAGTTATTTAGAAAATTAAGATTCCTTCTAGTATTTGTAGTATTAATAGTTGGATGTCAACAAGAAGAGAATAACGTAGAACAAAAATCTACTACTAAAAAATCTGAGGAAAAGGTACAAATAACAAAAGAAGAAGAGAGATCTATTCAAGATGTTATTACTACATTTGTGCGAACGACAAATGAAAAAAATCTTGCAGAACATATGGAGTTATTTTCAAAGAAGATGCCTAGTGCTGAAGACTTAAAAACACAAAAAGAAGCCGCATTTCAAAAGGGAAATAAGAAGATTGAATTGGAACATATAGATATGAAAGCTAGTAAAGTAGGGTATGTTATTGTTGAAACGAAAGAAAAGGAAGTAGACGATAGTGTCACTCTTCAAAAGAAAGTACGGTACGCTCTTGGAAAAGAAGATGAGAAATGGAAGATTGAAGAGGTTCGCACGATAGAGAAAAAATAACGTGAAACTTTCATAAGTGTGGGGGTCGTACTTCCCAAACTGGTAGAAAAAAGGTTCTCATTGGCGAGAACCTTTTTTTATAGTGGTAGCATAATTTGATTTGAGCATGCCTCAATATCATCAATATCTTGACGAATTGTGGCCATTTTATTATCAAGATCTTCAGCTTTCATTGCTGCATCATGTAGTTCATCTTTTAAATACTCCGGTATTTTCCCTTCATATTTATAATAAAGTTTGTGTTCTAAACTTGCCCAAAAGTCCATTGCCAGTGTACGTAACTGAATTTCTGCAAATACATCTTTTGTACCAGAATTTAGTGATAAAGGATATTTAATAATCATGTGTAAACTTTTATATCCGTTTCGTTTTGGGTTAGCGATATAATCTTTTACTTCAATGACTTCCATATCTTCGCGTTTTTGAATGACTTCTTTCAAATGATAAATATCTTCTACGAAGCAACATGTAATACGAATACCAATAATATCTTGTAAATGTGTTTGAGCGTTTTCAACTGTTGGTAATAAGCTTTTGCGTTCTAGCTTTTTAATAATACTTTCAGGTTGTTTTAGTCTTGTTTTTATATGTTCAAACGGGTTGTAATCCTCTAGAAATTGAGCTTCCCGGTTCATAATTTCAAATTTAGTTTTTAACTCTTCTAAAGCAAATGTATATGGTAATACAAAAGCTTTCCAGTAGTTAACTGTTGATTGATTATATTCCATTTATATACACACCTTTTCCTATTTACAAGTGAGGTTGTTATTATACTAAATACCAAATCATATAAGCACAAGCAGCAAATGATGAGATCATAAAGCGATATTTAGTTTTCATACTTTCAACTCCTTTCGAGTAAGATTCTATATAAATAAACGTGATTGTTAATAAGTTCACTATGTACAATTTCTATAGTAATAGATTCGTGTGAATTTCGTATGAACTAATTGTTTCAGCTTTTTGTCTTTTTTGCTGTTAATCATAATTATTATTCGGATTTAAAGTGTTTTCATTTGATTTATCCATTTGTATAAATTAATGTATATTTAAATTTATAGTTATTAAGGAGGATATATGGTGAACTTTGAAGAATTAGCAATTGCTAGACGTTCTGCAATGAAATTTATACAAGGTATAGAAATCCCTGATGAGGATTTTAAAAAAATATTTGAGTTAACTAAGCTTTCTCCATCTTGCTATAATTTGCAGCACACACATTATGTTGTAATTCGTGATCAAGAGCGAAAAGAAAGATTAAAAGAATTAGCGTTCGGTCAATATAAAGTATCGAGTGCATCAGCGGTAGTGCTCGTTTGTGGTGATAAAAGAGCATACCAAAATGTTGAAAATATTTACTTCGGTATGAAAGTTTTAAAAATGATTGATGAATGCGAATATGAAGATACCATTAGGCAAACGAAAGGTTTATATGAAGGAAAAGGAGAGCGTTTCATGGAGGATGAAGCGATTAGAAATGCTTCGTTAAGTGCGATGACTTTTATGTACGCAGCTAAATATTATGGCTATGATACATGTCCAATGATTGGTTTCGATGAAAAAGCAGTACAAAGTGAATTAAATATGCCAGAGCATGTAATACCTGTTTTAATGATTACGATAGGGAAAAGTGATACGACTAAAGTTCGTCCAAGAGGATATCGAAAGCCAATTAGTGAGTTTGTTACATACGAATCGTTTTAATAAAATTTATTTAACTATAAAAACAAGGGGATTCTAAATAGAATCTTCTTGTTTTTGCAATTGACAAATAGAATGAAGTTTTATAATATATAAATCGTAATCATTACGTTTTAGTGTGCAATCTTTGAAAGAAAGGAGAATTACCTATGCGTGTAAATATTACATTAGCTTGTACGGAGTGCGGTGATCGTAATTATATTTCTAAAAAAAATAAACGAAACAATCCAGAACGTATCGAATTAAAAAAATATTGTCCACGATTAAAGCGAGTAACGTTACATCGTGAGACGAAGTAGAAGACTAGAGATATCTCTAGTCTTCTTTTGTTAATAAGTTTTGGTTTTCTTTGTTATAATTACCTTAAATTGTAACAAAGGAGAGGGTATGGTGAATCAAAAAGATAAAGAAAGAAAAGAGCACGTAGCTCATATTATTGAAATTCCAGATGAATATAGGCTTGTTGTAGATGATCAAGAAGGGGTTGATGACCCGTATCATCTATTATGGTGGGGACATAAAGATGATGAGGAGAAACAGATACAAATTACATTAAATAGACATACTGGTAATTTAATTGAATTTAGGATAGATGATGGAAATTCTTTTTCGAGTGATAAGGGAGCGATAGAGGAGAATAAAGCAAGAGAGGTTGCAAATACATTCTTAAAAAAATATACAAAAGAAGGATATGAATTCTATACATATGTAACGGTTAAGGACGACAGGCGCGGTTGGAAAGAAGTAAATTATATGCAAGAAGTGAATAGCTATCCATTGCCGAATACTGGGTGTGTTGTGCGAGTGCACCCTTCAGGTAATGTTGTGCATTTTCATTACAATGGACAAAAAGCCATAGAGAAAAAAACGTTATGGCCAAGTGAAATTGTTGGGGAGAATATCGTTTTAGAAAATTTGAAAGCTAGACAAGATATGAGACTTGTATTTGTAGATTTAACATACTCTTCATGTGAGTATGAAAACGGGGAAGAAGTAAAAGGGTACCATCTTGTATATGAACCAGAGCCTAGTCATGCGTTTATTGATGCAAGTACAGGTAAAGATTTATATGGGCCAGAACACTATAAATTACCTTCTACAGTACTTGTTGATAAACCGCTAAAGAGTAGTCAAAAAAAAGATGTGTTTGATTTATTTGATTGGGACAAGGGGAAGTTTGTCAAAATAGATGAAAAAGTAGATGAGGATGAAGTCCGGATAAAATTTGTATTAAAAGAAGAATTACAAAAAGAAATAGAAGAGAAGGATTCATATTCAATGGATGAGTTTTATAAAAAACATTTTCCAATGTTGAAACATAATGAATTCGTTGTAATTACTCTAGATAAAGAAACAAATCAATTGCTTTCTTTTTTTATGTGGAAGGATGAGAAAAAAAGGAAAACAATCTTATCAAGAGAGCAATGTTTAAGCAAGGCACTTCAATTTTTAGAGCATATTATCCCAGATGCGACAAAGTATGTTCAACTTTGGGATAATTATGAGGAGGAAGAGGGGATAGAGAGGTTTTCCTTTTCAATCTATGTAAATGACATTCATGTAGAGCGGAAATATATTATGATCAACATCAATGCAGAAAATGGAGCTGTGATGCACTACTCTGGAGAGTCTGGCAACTTTATAAAAGAATTACTTACATATGAAACAACACCAAAAGTAACAAAAGAAAAAGCGTTAGAAATATACAGAGAGGCTATCCGAGTTAAATTAGAATGGTTTTTAGATCATGATGCAGAGGAAACCCAGTACAAACTACTGTACAAACAAACGACAGATGAAAAACATAAAGAACCTTTTGATTGTAGTCGGGAAATTCGTTATATTGATGCTCAAACTGGGAGAAAGATTTGGAGTAAGTAAAATAAAAAGAGTTATTTTTCAAAGAAAAAAAAAAAAACTCCAAAGAATATAATAAATAACTCTGTTCATTTTTCAAAAGTAAATGCCTGTTCGTTTTTCAAAAGTAAATGTGATAGGAAGATCGGAATGAGAACTATCGTTTTTAAATGTTACTTTCCATTCTTTAGTATGGGCTTTAATTTCAAAATTAAGAAGATTCATTGCTCTACGTTTATCTATTTCTAAAAACATATTATGAATTTCCGGTTCTTGCTGTAAATTAAGAGCCTTTAGTGTGACTGTAAATGTGAAAAAATTCTGCCCTTCATATACTATCCTTGCTATTTTTGTTTTTTGTGTATTTAACACTACATAAAAACGGTCTGATTGAGTTAATTGTACAGAGTCATCGGTAATTTCATTCTCGTTAGTTTGAAGTTCAACTAAGAAAGATGTACTACGGGAAGAATCTGTTTTGCTTGTAATATGTAATTCAGTAGGAATCATGGGTATTTCATAAAACTCATTTTTTATTATAGTATTGTAGTCTTCTGAAAATTTACGAACTTCTTTTGGAAAAGAGTCTTCTTCTTGTGTATTTAAAAAGGTTTTATGTTGCTTTGGAAATTTTTTATTAAACTTTAATGTTTCTTTAAAGTAATAATTGGATCCAGTCAAAAATAAACAACTACAAATTAATAAAAAAATTCGATACGGATTTTGAAAGTGAAAGAAAAATAGTATACATGTAATAATTCCAATTACATAGAGAATAAAGATAAGTAGTTCTAGTTTTGAGTGAAAGGAAAAACCATAGTTATGAAAAAATTTCATTCCAGTTATAATTTGAGCTCCAAAAAATAAAGAAATTCCAAATTGAAAAAATAATAAATCAGGCCCTCTTTTAATAACAAAAGTAATGAACGAAATGAAAAGTAAAAATCCCCCTAAATAAATTGTTACATTTAATAATCGATCTAATGTAATCATGAATAGTGTCCCCTTTAATAGCATATTCATATATAAATAACAATTTCTTTTAATTATAATATAACAATAAAATATTTTAAATGTTAGAAGTGTTGAGTTTTATAAATAAACTGTACAGACACAAACAACCTCACGCCTACATACACATAATAAAGACCACTATTTTGGCGGAGGTGAAAGGTTTGAGTCTATTCGCCGCAATTGGATATATGGTTCGAGAAGTGTTTGTCTTTGTTTCTTATGTAAAGAATAATGCGTTCCCGCAGCCGTTATCATCAGATGATGAGAGAAAGTACTTAGAGTTAATGGAGCAAGGTGATGCTCAAGCGAGAAATCTTTTGATTGAACATAATTTACGGCTTGTAGCTCATATCGTTAAAAAATTTGAGAACACAGGAGAAGATGCAGAAGATTTAATTTCAATTGGTACGATCGGGCTCATTAAAGCGATCGAGAGCTATTCTGCAGGAAAGGGAACAAAGCTTGCGACGTATGCAGCACGCTGTATTGAAAATGAAATTTTGATGCATTTACGTGTACTAAAGAAAACGAAAAAAGATGTTTCACTTCATGATCCGATTGGGCAAGATAAAGAGGGCAATGAAATATCGCTTATTGATATATTAAAATCAGAGTCTGAAGATGTAATTGATATGATTCAGCTTAGTATGGAGTTAGAAAAAATTAAAGAGTATATCGATATTTTAGACGAAAGAGAAAAAGAAGTGATTGTGAAACGTTTTGGACTTGGGCTAGATAAGGAGAAAACACAGCGGGAAATCGCTAAGGCGCTTGGTATTTCTAGAAGCTACGTATCAAGGATTGAAAAGCGTGCTTTAATGAAGATGTTCCACGAGTTTGTAAGGGCAGAGAAAGAGAAAAAAGCGAAAGAGTAAAGTGTATTAGAAGCAGCCATATTTTAAAAGGGGCTGCTTTTCTTATTGTAAATAAGAAAAGAAAACGCGTTATGCTAAGAAGAAATACATGTTCACTGTTGAAAATGACGGATTCTATCTGTAATATTAGAAGGTGCTAAATAATTTAAGAATAATACCATACTTAGTTTTCTGTATGTATAATAAGGCTGCTTTATATGATATGTGGGAATAAGAACCAATTTTACATATGATATAGAAAGAAAAGAAGGGAAAACTAAAGTTATAGACTGATTAGGGGGTTTCGCAATTTGCGACGTACATTATATCGACTTATGATAGAACTTACAAATGGTCGCTTTACTTCTTATATATTACGTAAATTTGCACAATCTCGTTTGAGCTCTATCATTATTCCATCGTATGCGAAAGTTTTTCAAATTAATCAAGATGAGATGGAAAAGGGCTTGAAGGAATATAGAACATTGCATGAATTATTTACGCGTAAGCTAAAAGAAGGAAAGCGTAGTATTGATACAGATGCATCGAGTATCGTTAGTCCTGTTGATGGTGTTTTTGCAGATCATGGTCCTATTGAGGATACAAAAACATTTGATATTAAAGGAAAGCGCTATTCAATTGTGGATATGCTAGGTAATGAAGAACGTGCAACGCGATATGCAGGCGGTACATATATGGTAATTTATTTGAGTCCAAGTCACTATCATCGCATTCATAGTCCGCTTTCTGGTTCTGTGACTGAAAGATTTGTACTCGGTAGAAAATCATATCCGGTAAATGCAGCTGGTATGGAATACGGGAAAGAACCGCTGTCAAAAAATTATCGTTCTGTTACAGAAATAAGCAGTGATGGTGAGCATATGGCTCTTGTAAAAGTAGGTGCCATGTTTGTTAATAGTATCGAGCTTTTGCATGAGAGAGATACTGTTCAAAAAGGTGAAGAAATGGCATACTTTACATTTGGTTCAACAGTTGTGTTATTGTTTGAAAAAGATATGATAGAAGTAGTGCAGGAATTAAAGAGTGGACAAGAGCTTCGTCTTGGTGAAAAAATAGCTACTCGATTAGCTCATAAATAAAGAAAAGCTTTTATAACCGTAAGTAAGAGTTATGGGCAAAGATACTTAATGATGAAATCCCCTAGATGGGAGTACTTGTTTATTCGAGAGCCATCGTAGGATGGCTCTTTTTACAGGGCATCCAATAATTTATCCTGTAACTGTTTGATTGGTACGGGCTAATTAAACTTTCACTTTATATGTAATCAAGAAGATTTGACAAGCTTGTCCTCTAATGAGCGTCTAATGATTTCTTGTTTTATAAGTAAAATGAAGTCGGGATTTAATTTTAGTTCTTTTGCTTTATAATAAGACTCAGTGAGTAACTCAGTGGATAACTGTTCCATATGTTTTGTTTTCAAGGTGAGTCACCTCCTAATAATATAAGGATTGATTCGTTGATGCATTTAATGTACCAAAAAAATATGACAGTCACAAACGGGTGGTTATCCACATACCTAGGTGGATAAAGTGTGTATAGTTTGTTAGTAAATTCCAAATTAACTGAAAAATTAATGTGGAAAATGTGTACAATTTTATCCACAGGTTATATATCGAAAAATGTTGTCGAAAAATTTTATGAAAAATCCTCAAAGAGGTGAAAGAAATTGAAACTATTTTTACCAAATGAATATGTGAAAAATGTATATCATGTTCAACCAGAAGATTTAAAAAAACGTGGGATTAAAGGTGTTATTACTGATTTAGATAACACTTTAATTGAATGGGATCGTCCAAATGCAACCCCGCAACTTGAAAAATGGTTCTTGAAAATGAAAGAGCACGGCATCCAAGTAACGGTTGTTTCAAATAATAATGAGCAACGTGTAAAAGATTTTGCTGACCCATTAGGCATTCCATTTATTCATAGTGCACGTAAACCATTTGTTCGAGCGTTTAAGCGTGCGATACAAGAGATGCATTTACAGGCAGAGGAAGTTGTGGTAATTGGAGATCAGTTACTGACTGACGTGCTTGGTGGAAACCGAGTAGGGCTTCATACAATTTTAGTTGTACCGGTAGCACAAACGGACGGATTAGTGACGCGCTTTAATCGAAAAATTGAACGCAGAATTATGAAAAATATGAAGAAAAAAGGTTTAATTAACTGGGAGGAATAAAGTTTGACTGAAACAATTAAATGTATTGGTTGCGGTGTAGAAATTCAAACAGAAAATAAAAACGAAGTGGGGTATGCTCCTACCTCATCTTTAGAGAAAGAACAAGTTATTTGTCAACGTTGTTTTCGCTTGAAGCATTACAATGAAATTCAAGATGTATCGTTAACAGATGATGATTTCCTACGCATTTTAAATGGAATTGGAAAATCAGATGCATTAGTAGTCAAAATTGTAGATATTTTTGATTTTAATGGTAGCTGGTTACCTGGTTTACATCGTTTCGTAGGAAATAATAAAGTATTACTTGTTGGAAATAAAGCTGATTTAATTCCAAAGTCAGTAAAACATGATAAAGTAAAGCATTGGATGCGCTATAGTGCAAAGCAACTAGGATTAAAACCAGAAGATGTCTTTTTAATTAGTGCAGCGAAGGGACAAGGAATTGCTGAACTAGCAGATGCTATTGAGTATTATCGCGGCGGCAAAGATGTTTACGTTGTTGGATGTACGAATGTAGGGAAATCGACATTTATTAATCGTATGATTAAAGAATTTAGTGATGAGACTGAAAATGTAATTACAACATCTCATTTCCCAGGAACAACACTTGATTTAATTGATATTCCATTAGACGAAGAATCTTCTTTATATGATACGCCAGGTATTATTAACCACCACCAAATGGCTCATTATGTTGGAAAGCAAAGCTTAAAGCTTATTACACCAACAAAAGAAATTAAGCCGATGGTATTCCAATTAAACGAAGAACAAACGTTATTCTTTGGTGGATTGGCACGTTTTGATTATGTAAGTGGTGGTCGTCGTGCGTTTACTTGTCACTTCTCGAATCGCTTAACAATTCATCGTACAAAGCTTGAGAAAGCAGATGAATTATATAAAAATCATGCTGGGGATTTACTAAGCCCACCAACGCCAGAAGAATTAGCAAATATGCCTGAGCTAGTGAAATACGAATTTAATATTCGTGAACCTAAAACGGATGTTGTATTCTCTGGATTAGGATGGGTTACTGTGAACGAACCAGGAGCAAAAATTGTTGCACACGTACCAAAAGGAGTAAGTGTTTCACTACGTAAATCTTTAATTTAATATGGAGAGGGATTTATGAAACAATTATATGGTGTAATCGGAAATCCAATTGGACATTCATTATCACCCGTTATGCATAACAATGCATTTGAACACTTGAATATGGATGCCCATTATCATGCGTTTCTTGTTGAAGAGGAAGTGCTAGGGGAAGCAGTAAGAGGTTTAAAAGCATTAGGTATTTCAGGATTTAATGTAACAACTCCGCACAAGGTTGCTATTATGGAGTATTTGGATGAGATTGACCCATTGGCAAGGAAAATCGGTGCAGTAAATACAGTGGTTCATAAGAATGGAAGGTTAATTGGCTACAACACAGATGGGATTGGTTTTGTTCGAGCGTTGCAGTCAATTAGTCATGAACCACTTCAAGGGAAACGTATTTTGTTACTTGGTGCAGGTGGTGCTAGCCGAGCTATTTATTTTTCTCTTGCTGATGTAGGTGTAAAAGAGATTGATGTAGCCAATCGTACAGTAGATAAGGCGAAAGAACTTATTGCTGCACGTACGGCCGATGTTAATTCTGTTGCTTTGTCGTTAGAAAAAGCGACAGAAGAACAAGGGAATTATGATATTATCATTCAGACGACAACAATAGGTATGCATCCACACGTCGAACATACGCCATTACAAATTTGTTCGTTAAAAAAAGGAACGATTGTATCAGATATAATTTATAATCCATTTGAAACGAAAATTTTATGTGAGGCAAAAGAGCAAGGTGCAATCATTCAAAATGGTATTGATATGTTTGTGTATCAAGGAGCACTTGCATTTGAAATGTGGACAGGACGTGTACCGAATATCGGGAGAATGAAACAATTAGTTATAGAAAAGCTTGGAGGCTAACATATATGTTAACAGGAAAACAAAAAAGATTTTTACGTGCACAAGCACATCATTTAACACCAATTTTTCAAGTAGGAAAAGGCGGAGTAAATGAAAATATGATTAAACAAATCGCAGATACTTTAGAAGCTCGTGAGTTATTTAAAGTAAGTGTATTACAAAACTGTGAATTTGATCGCCGTGAGGTTGCGGAAGAACTTGCAAAAGGTGCACGTGCTGAAATCGTTCAAGTAATTGGAAGCACAATCGTTTTATACAAAGAATCAAGAGAAAATAAACAAATTAAGCTTCCTCGATAAAAAGATTAGCATGCGCTATTTTTATCGCTGATGCGTAATGATGTAGAGAGCGAAACCAATTGAACTTTTATTAATAGCAACTCTCTTCATTCCTAACCAAGGAGAGTTGCTGTATGTAAAAGGAAGGGGCGTTTCTTTTGAGGAAAATTGGCATCATTGGCGGTACATTTGATCCGCCTCACTATGGACATTTGCTAATTGCAAATGAAGTATATCACGCTTTGGATTTGGAAGAAGTATGGTTCTTGCCAAACCAGATTCCGCCACATAAACAAGGACGTAATATTACAAGTATAGAAAGACGTTTACATATGTTAGAGCTCGCGACTGAGGCAGAAGAACACTTTTCTATTTGTTTAGAAGAGTTAAGCAGGAAGGGCCCATCTTATACGTATGACACTATGTTGCAATTGACGAAGAAGTATCCGGATGTGCAGTTTCACTTTATTATTGGTGGGGATATGGTTGAGTATTTACCGAAGTGGTATAACATTGAAGCTTTACTTAATCTTGTAACGTTTGTTGGAGTTGCGAGACCTGGGTACACATTGCATACGCCGTATCAGATTACTACAGTGGAAATTCCGGAATTTGCAGTTTCTTCATCCTTATTACGTGAGAGATATAAGGAGAAGAAAACGTGTAAATACTTACTTCCTGAAAAAGTACAGGTATATATCGAGAGGAATGGGTTGTATGAATCGTGAGAATGCACTTCATATTGTTAAACAACAAATGCATGAAAAACGTTATACACACACAATTGGTGTAATGGAGACAGCGATTGAGCTGGCTAAGTTATACGGTGTGGACGAGAAAAAAGCAGAGATGGCAGCTATATTCCATGATTATGCGAAATGTAGAGCGATTTCAGAGATGGAAGAGATTATTAAACGTGAAGATTTGCCGAAAGATTTACTTTGCTATAATAAAGAGTTGTGGCATGCGCCTGTTGGGGCATACTTAGTAGAAAAAGAGGTAGGCATTACGGATTCTGAAATTTTGCAAGCTATTACATATCATACAAGTGGTCATGAGAACATGACAATGTTAGATAAAGTGATTTATGTAGCTGATTACATTGAGCCAGGGCGAAAGTTTCCAGGTGTGGAAGAGGCTCGTAAACTCGCATATACGGATATAAATCAAGCTTTATTATTTGCGTTAAAGAAAACAATTCAATTTTTAATGGAAAAAAATCAGACGATTTATCCATTAACATTCCAAACATACAATGCAGTTATCAAGGAGGAAATGAGTAAATGAACGATAAAGATTTATTAGTATTAGCGGCAAAAGCAGCTGATGATAAAAGAGCAGAAGATATGGTTGTCCTAAATATGCAAGGTATTTCACCAATTGCAGATTATTTCATTATTTGTCACGGTAATTCAGATAAACAAGTGCAAGCAATTGCACGTGAAATTAAATCAAAAGCACATGAGTTCCAAATCGACGTACAACGTATGGAAGGTTTTGACGAAGCACGTTGGGTATTAGTTGATCTTGGAGATGTAGTTGCTCATGTATTCCATAAAGATGAGCGTAATCACTATAATTTAGAGCGTCTATGGGGCGATGTGCCACGTGAAGATATTACAGAAGAGCTAGGCCAATGAAATACGAACAATTTGCATTGTTGTACGACGAACTAATGAATGATGTCCCTTATGATAAATGGGTGGAATTCACAGAGGAAAGCCTGCAGCAAGCAGATATGAAAGAGGCAAAAATTCTTGATGTAGCATGCGGTACGGGTAATGTAACCCTTCCGCTTGTGCAAAAGGGTTACGATTTAATAGGTGTCGATCTTTCAGAAGAAATGTTAACAGTCGCTCAGCAAAAACTGGGAGCAGAGGGATACTTTATTCCTTTTTATCAACAAGACATGCGAGAGCTTGATGTTCCAGGTGAGTTTGATTGTGTAACCATCTTTTGTGATTCATTAAATTATGTATTGCAAGAAGATGGAGTGCAAGAAACATTTAGAAGAGTATTTCACCATTTACGCCAAGATGGCTTGTTTTTATTTGATGTACATTCTTTATATAAAATACATCATGTATTTCAAAATGAAACGTATACAGTGAATGGAGAAGAAATATCTCTTATTTGGAATTGCTTCCCTGGTGAAGAATCAAATAGTGTAGAGCATGATTTAACATTCTTTGTTCAAGATCCAGAAGAAGATGTGTACCATCGGTTTGACGAATGTCACGTGCAACGTGCATATCAAGTGGAAGAGTTAACGAAATGGCTTGAAGAAGCAGGTTTTACAGTGCTTCGTGTAACAGGTGATTTTGAGCGACTTGAAGTTACAGAACAAACAGAGCGTATTTTCTTCATGGCGAAGAAAAACGGATAAAGTGAAACTTTAATCAGCGGGGTGCGAAGCTCCCCGCTGATTATTAGTTGAACCAATCGGGCTTTTACGGGCAGCCCGACCCCCTCCTAACTTCTTTGCTTTCGCTGAGTTTTAAGGTGGGGATCTTACTGGCCGTTAATGCGGGATAAAACAAAAGCAACCGAGAAGGTTGCTTTTGTTTTATAAAGAAGATGTATTTTTAGTTCTAGCATAATCTGAAGATCGTATGCGTAAAGTGTGGGAATAGTAGTTGAAGTGAAAATGTATTGTAAAAAAGTAATTATTTATAAAAAGGATTTGGAATGTAAATGACGTATTTATTATGTGTGTTTATTGAATTGCTGATCAACGCATTCTAAATCTTCATCAAATTTTTCATGTGTTCGCTCGATTAACTTATGGAACATATCTCCAACGTGTTCTTCTAAAACCCGAATGCCTTCCCCAGTAACGCCGCCTTTCACGCAAACCTTTTCTTGTAAGGTAGGTAATGTGAAGATTTCTTTTTCAAGTAATTTCCCCATCCCCACGACCATTTCACTTACTAAAGTAGTAGCCTCTTCGTGTGTAATATTTGTTTTATCTACAGCAGCGTTAATGAAGCATTGTAGTAAATAACTAAAGAAAGCAGGACCGCAACTTGCTATATCAGATGAAACGCGCGTTATATCTTCTTCTATTACAAGAGGTGTAGAAATGTTTTTGAATAGACGAAGTAATTTTTGTTGCCATTCTTCAGAGCAATTATCTCCAAATGTAAATAGTGAGGCGCCAGAGAGGGCGCGGTTTGTGATACTTGGAATGATACGCGCGACGTGACAAGGTACGAGAGTCTCTAATTGTGATGGAGATATTGGACTCGTAATAGAAACTAAGCACGTTTCATCAGAAAAATGTTCAGCGTATTTTTTTAGGATAGGGTATATATCTATCGGCTTAACGCAAATAAAAATAAGTTGTGATTGTTCGATTACTTCCGGGATTGTTTTTGCTATATGAACAGAAGGGTATTTTTCTTTTATATGATATGCTTTGGCAGGCGTCCGATTAATGATTGTAAGGCACGAAGGTTTGACAGCACGGGTTTCTAAAAATGCATCGATTAGTATATTCCCCATGTTTCCTGTCCCTATAATTCCTATGTTCAAAGTTTCATCCCTCCTTCGTAACAGCTTTCTCCTAAACAATATGAATGATGTTATAAATTTATGATTAGAGGTGTAAAATGATGTGGGATTTTCCGAAAAAGTGGTTAGGTTTAGTAGCTATTATTGGAACTTTACTTTTTCTTGTTTTTTGGAAAACGAATCAGAGTGTAGAACGAACGCCTATTACAATGAATGTGCAAGAGAAGGAGATAGAAAAAAAGGGTAAACCGAAAATATCGGATACAAAGGAACAGAAAAGAACAATTATAATTGATGTGAAAGGAGCGGTTAATAAAGAAGGGGTATATGAAATGAAGGAAGGAGATCGCGTAAAGGATGCGGTTCAAAAGGCTGGTGGTTTTTTATCAGAAGTAGATATCAAAAAAGTGAATTTAGCACAAATTGTACAAGATCAAATGCTTCTTTATATACCGAGTAAAAATGAGTCAGAACAAGGGATGTTTACTTCTTCTAAGGAAGATGGCAAGATTCGAATAAATACAGCAGCGAAGGAGCAATTGGAAAAGATTACAGGAATTGGCTCTCGAAAGGCAGAAAGTATTTTGAAATATCGAGAAGAACATGGTCCGTTTCAGAAAATAGAAGATTTATTAGAGATTGATGGGATTGGTGCGAAGTCTCTTGAAAAGATAAAAGATCAAATTATTATTCCGTAAAAGATTGACGAAGTTTTTCTTCTTTCGCTACACTACAAGTAGACAAAAAAGTAGGTGAAAAATATGGAACGAATTTCATGGGATCAATATTTTATGACGCAAAGCCATCTACTATCGTTACGTAGTACATGTACAAGGCTTGCGGTAGGAGCGACAATCGTTCGCGATAAACGAATTATTGCTGGTGGATATAATGGTTCGATTAAAGGTGGCGTACATTGTATAGATGATGGTTGTTACGTAATCGATAATCATTGTGTTCGGACAATTCATGCCGAAATGAATGCTTTATTACAATGTGCCAAGTTTGGTGCGAAAACAGAGGAAGCAGAAATTTACGTTACGCATTTCCCTTGTTTACAATGTTGTAAGGCAATTATTCAAAGTGGTATTACAGCGGTTTATTATGCGCAGGATTATAAAAATCATCCATACGCCATAGAGTTATTTGAACAAGCGAATGTAACAGTGAAGCACGTTCCGCTAGAATATGATATTGCTGCATTAGAGGAGCAAAAACGTTATACGGAGTTAAAAGAATTATTTGCGTCTTTAGAAAAAGATAATTTATCAATGGAAGAATTACAGCATGTATTCACGAAAGCAAAAATGATGCTATAAGGAGTGAGTATAAGTTGCAGGAACAATGGGGGTATGTTGCAATCTCGTTTATAATAGGGATTGCAATTGCCTTTTCCTCGTCACTTTTATTGATAGTTTTTTGCCTCTTTTTAAATATTTTCTTCTGTTTATATCGCACTTCGCGTAAAACCTTCTTTTTTTGCATTGTAGCGTGCTTTAGTGGCGCTATATACACTTCTTATGTTCAAGGGTGGAATAAGTCTCTAGGAGAGTCCTATGGAGTTACAAGAGGTGTTATACAAAATACACCGCTTGTTAATGGCGATCGCCTATCTTTTCAATTTGAAGATCACAATAAAAATATAGTGCAATTAAGTTATAGAATAAAATCAGCTCTGGAAAAGGAAAAAATGCAACAATTATACGCAGGGATATCATGTGTATTCGAGGGTGAGAGGAAAGAACCACAAACAGCTCGGAATTTTCATGGTTTTAATTACCGTGATTATTTATACAAGCAACATATTCATTTCACATTTGAGGCTACATATATTTCTGAATGCTATAAAACATCACTGTCGCTTATGCAATGGATTCTCCTTTTGAGGCAACAAGCAATCTCGAAAGTTACAGAAATGTTTCCAGAGCAATCAGGTGCTTTTATGAATGCGTTACTATTTGGTGATAGACAACAAATGACGTTTGAAGTGGAAGAGCAATATCAACAGTTTGGTCTTATACATTTGTTAGCAATTTCAGGTTCGCACATTGTATTGTTAATGGGGATAGTATATTTTATTTTGCTAAGAAGTGGTGCGACGAGGGAGGTAGCAACAATTTGCCTTATCGTCTGTATTCCTTTGTATATGGTTTTAGCAGGGGCGTCACCATCTGTTATAAGGGCTTCTATAGCAGGAGTTTTGATGTTGATTGCTTTTATGTGCTCGATTCGTTTATCTAGTTTAGATGCTTTAAGTGTAACAGCTATATGTATGCTTATATATGACCCTTATCTTGTTTTTAATATTGGATTTCAGTTTTCTTTTGTAGGTAGCTTCGCTTTACTTTTGTCTGCTCCGTTCTTATTAGGGAGTAGCAACGGAGTAATCCGAAATTCTATTTATATTTCTATCATTTCACAGCTCGTTAGTACTCCGATTTTGTTATATCACTTTGGTTATTTTTCTCCATATAGCATTTTCCTCAATCTCTTATACGTTCCGTTTTTATCTATCATTGTATTACCATGTAGCATTATTATTTTACTGTGTATGCCAATTGTCCCGTTTCTCGCAAAAGGATTTGCGAATGTATTATCAATAGGCTTGAGTATGTCTAATGATTTTCTAAGTTATTGTGAAAGTTTACCATTTACCCAGCTTGTTTTTGGGAAAACGCCCTTCAATCTTGTAGCTGTATATTGCGCGAGTATTGTCAGTATATTGATGGTTTGGGAAAGGAGAGCGCCGAAAAAAATGGTGTGTATAGTTGTGAGTGTATTTCTTTTTATTAGCACGTGTCATTATGTATATCCATATTTTAGAGGAAGCGGAAGTGTAACATTTATTGATGTTGGACAAGGTGATGCAATATTAATTCGCCTTCCGTATGATAAAGGGATTTATCTTATTGATACAGGTGGAACGCTTCGTGTTAATAAGGAAGAATGGCAACAAAAAAAGCATGAATTTTCTGTTGGAAATAATGTTTTAATACCCTATTTACAAAAAGAAGGTATTAAAACAATTGATAAATTAATCGTAACGCATGGAGATGCAGATCATATAGGTGCTGCGCAAGAATTATTATCATATATACCTGTAAAAGAAGTGGTATTTGGCCGAAAGGGAAAAGATGCAGTATTAGAAAAAGTAGTAAAGAAACAGGCATTAGAAAAGGAAATGAAAATAACTGAAGTGGGGGAAGGGGAGAGTTGGAGTGTAAATGAAGCTGAGTTTTTCGTTTTAGCTCCAAAAGGAAAAGAAAAAAGTGAAAATAATGCTTCAATTGTAATATGGGCAAAATTTGGAGGATTGACGTGGCTATTTACAGGCGATTTAGAAGAAGAAGGAGAGCAGTTTTTAGTATCTGCGTATCCAGATTTGCGAGTGGATGTTTTAAAAGTTGCTCATCATGGAAGTAATACGTCATCTATAGAGTCTTTTTTGAACGTTATACAGCCCCGTGTAGCGATTATATCTGTTGGTAAGCAGAATAGATATGGACACCCGCATAAAGAAGTAATAGAACGTTTGGAGAAGATGGGGAGTGCGATATGGCGCACGGACAAGCAAGGTGCTATTTCCTATGTTTTTAAAGGGGAAAATGGAACCTTTCAAAGTAAAATCACATATGATAAGTCATATAATAGGTGAAAAAGAGAAGACTGCCATGAAGTGGCAGTCTTTAAGAACCGATAAATTTAATAACAGTTGCAATGATGAAAAGTGTTGCGAAAAAACCAAATGAGACGATAAATCCTACCCCTGAATCAATAGCGTCATTGCGTTTACTTTGAACGTTTTGTTCAAAATCATTCATTTAGAATCCCTCCCCAACATTCCACTTTAGTATAAAATATTGTCAGAAAAAAATCTACAATTTCAATGTAAAGAGAAAATGAGCTTTTTGCGAATTTTAGATTATGAAGTAACGTGAGTTTTTTGTTTCCAAGCATGTTAACAGTTGGCACTTATACTGGAATTTTTATTGTGAATAATAAAGGGAAGGTGATTACCGCACACCAATAAGAAACCCGGGGCTTATTGCGTGGCGTTTAATATAAATAAAGGGACGGGTTATAAAGCCTGTTCCTTTGTACTTGTAAAACAAAAGCTAGGGCATTAGTATAAATATATATTGCCAAGTTAGGGAGTAGGAAAAAGTATGAGTGATATACATAAAAAAATTAAAAAGAAACAGTTTGCTCCGTTATATTTACTATATGGGACGGAAGCTTTTTTTATAAATGAAACGATAAAGCTTATTACGACAGAAGCACTTGAAGAAGAAGATCGAGAGTTTAATGTTGTGACATACGATTTGGAAGAAGCGTATTTAGAAGATGTGGTTGAGGATGCGCGTACGCTTCCTTTCTTTGGAGAGCGGAAAGTACTGTTAATAAAATCACCGCTATTTTTGACTTCGCAAAAAGAAAAGTTAGAGCAAAATATAAAAATTTTAGAAGAATACATTGGTGAACCTTCTCCATTTTCTATTCTTGTTTTTGTTGCGCCTTACGAAAAACTTGATGAGCGAAAAAAAATTACAAAACTATTAAAGAAAACAGCAGATGTAGTAGAAGCGAATGCGATGCAAGTGCAGGATGTTCAGAAGTGGATTGTTGCTCGGGCAGATGAAGTGCATGTGCACATTGATAACGCGGCTGTTAGTTTGTTGCTAGAGCTGGTGGGAAGTAATGTAACGATGTTGGCGAAGGAAATGGACAAGTTAACGTTATACGTTGGTATGGGCGGAGAGATTACAACGAAACTTGTTGCAGAGCTTGTGCCAAAATCAGTTGAGCAAAATGTATTTGCTTTGACAGAAAAAGTGGTGAAAAAAGATATTGCAGGTGCGATGCAAATTTTGGATGGATTATTTACGCAGCAGGAAGAACCGATTAAATTGCTTGCATTATTAGTGAGTCAATTCCGTTTGTTGTATCAAGTGAAAGAGTTACAGCAACGTGGTTATGGGCAAAATCAAATTGCATCACATATTGGTGTACATCCGTATCGTGTAAAATTGGCAATGAATCAAACGAAATTTTTCTCTTTTGAAGAATTAAAAAAAGTGATTATAGAATTAGCGGAAGCTGATTATAGTATGAAGACGGGAAAGATGGATAAGAAACTTGTGCTCGAGTTTTTCTTAATGCGATTAAATCATATGTGATGACACAAAAAAAGTTCATGTACCTAGTGCATGAACTTTTTTTGTATATAAAAAAACGATCCAAATGGATCGTTTTTTAAACGCCTTACGCGTTTACTTGTTTCGCTAAGCGAGATTTTTGACGAGATGCAGCGTTTTGGTGGATAAGACCTTTACGAGCTGCTTTGTCAAGTTTTTTAGAAGCAGTTTTGAAAGCTTCTTTAGCATTTTCAAGATCGTTATTAGTAACTAAAGCTTCTACAGTTTTAACAGCAGAACGCATGTCAGACTTGATAGAAGCGTTATGTGCACGACGCTCTTCGCTAAGTTTAGCGCGTTTGATAGCAGATTTGATGTTTGCCATACTTTTCACCTCCCTGGTGCAATCGAATGACTCGATTCTTACATAGAACAAGTGATATTCTATCAAACGGTGAAGAGAATTGCAATAGTATATCCATGAAATTTCACGTAAAGGAAAGAATGACCTTATATAACTTTGGGAAATCTAACGATATTTACTATGAATTACGGAGGAGATACGATGAAAGAACCATTGGATTTAAGTAAATATAGCGTTAGAACTGACCTTGCTGTAGAAGCTCATCAAATGTTGCAAGAAAGCCAAGAAGAACAAAAAGGGATACAGGGGGTAATTGTAAAAGAGAGGGAAGAAGAAGGTACTATAATTACAAAAGTAACAATTGATGAAGCTGCCTCTGAAGCGATGGGTAAAAAACCTGGAAATTATTTAACGCTTGAAGTACAAGGTATACGTCAGCAAGATACAGAACTTCAACAAAAAGTGGAGCGTATTTTTGCAAAAGAATTTTCTTATTTCTTAGAAGAGGTTGGTGTTACAAAAGAAGCGAGCTGTTTAATTGTAGGCCTTGGGAATTGGAATGTAACACCGGATGCTCTTGGGCCAATAGTTGTAGAAAATGTATTAGTAACGAGACATTTGTTTCAATTGCAGCCTGAAAGTGTAGAAGAAGGATTCAGGCCTGTTAGTGCAATTCGGCCGGGGGTAATGGGGATTACAGGTATCGAAACGAGCGATGTTATTTATGGGATTATTGAGAAGACAAACCCAGACTTTGTAATTGCGATTGACGCATTAGCTGCCCGTTCTATTGAACGAGTAAATAGCACGATACAAATTTCTGATACTGGAATCCATCCTGGATCAGGGGTTGGGAATAAACGTAAGGAACTAAGTAAAGAGACATTAGGTATCCCTGTTATCGCAATTGGTGTTCCGACTGTGGTCGATGCCGTTTCGATTACAAGTGATACGATTGATTTTATTTTGAAACATTTTGGTCGAGAGATGAAAGAAGGAAACAAACCTTCAAGATCTTTGTTACCAGCGGGATTTTCATTTGGAGAAAAGAAAAAATTAACAGAAGAAGATATGCCAGATGAAAAGAGCCGAAATATGTTTTTAGGTGCTGTTGGTACGTTAGAAGAAGAAGAAAAAAGAAGGTTGATTTATGAAGTGCTATCGCCTCTTGGTCATAACTTAATGGTGACCCCAAAAGAAGTAGATACTTTTATTGAGGATATGGCGAATGTAATAGCGAGTGGTTTAAATGCAGCGTTGCATCATCAAATTGATCAAGATAATACGGGAGCGTATACACATTGAGGGAGAAAGATGATAATAGTTTGAGTCGTTTTGCGCTTTTGTGTATATGTAGTGTAGCTTTATGTTTACTTATGATGATAGCAGGAGTGTCACTTGCTAATCATGGTTTGAAAAGTATGAAAGGTTATCGGCAATTGTCGTATGAACAAATAGCTCATATGACAGGGACAGAGAGTACAGGTGCTGAATCAGAAATTTTGGGTAGTTCGTTTTCAGCTTCAGAAAAACAACAACAATTAGAACGTTTAAGAAGTTTTAATGTTGTAGAAGGAATTGGGATGGCGGTAGCAAGTGTAGCTTATGAAATGACGAAGTTCGGAACGGATATAGTTGTTGGGAAAATAAAGGGGATTTTTAGCTAAGAGTAGCATGGGAGATGGTTGTTTTACTGATTTGTAAGACAACCGTTTTAAAATTTGAAAAGGGTTTGTCTCTTATGGTTTATTCGCATAAGATATAGATAGAATGATTTGTATCGTAAGCAGCACGAGTTTTCATTGAATCTTTGTTGCTCTATTGATATAATCAGTGCTAGTGTATATTGGCGAGACTATTAGGAGTTGAGAACATAGATGAACAAAGAAGAAAGAGCAAAAAGACAGTCCAAAATTCGTAATTTCTCTATTATTGCTCATATTGACCACGGAAAATCAACGTTAGCAGACCGTATTTTAGAGAAAACAAATGCGTTAACACAACGCGAAATGAAAGCTCAGTTGCTTGACTCTATGGATTTAGAGCGTGAGCGTGGTATTACAATCAAATTAAACGCAGTACAATTAAACTATAAAGCAAAAGATGGTGAAGAGTATATTCTTCATTTAATTGATACACCAGGACACGTCGACTTTACGTACGAAGTATCTCGTAGTTTAGCGGCTTGTGAAGGCGCGATTCTTGTAGTAGATGCAGCGCAAGGTATTGAAGCGCAAACGTTAGCGAACGTATACTTAGCGCTTGATAACAACTTGGAAATTTTACCAGTTATCAATAAAATCGACTTACCAAGTGCGGATCCAGAACGTGTACGTCAAGAGGTAGAAGATGTAATTGGTTTAGATGCATCAGAAGCGGTACTTGCTTCTGCAAAAGCTGGAATTGGTATTGAAGAAATTTTAGAACAAATTGTTGAAAAAGTACCAGCTCCGGCAGGTGATTCAGAAGAGCCGTTACAATGTATGATTTTCGACTCTTTATATGATCCGTACCGTGGTGTAATTGCTTATATCCGTGTTGTAAATGGAACGGTAAAAGTTGGCGATAAAGTACGTATGATGGCAACGGGTAAAGAATTTGAAGTAACAGAAGTAGGTGTATTTACACCGAAAACTACGCAACGTGACGAGTTAACAGTAGGTGATGTAGGTTTCTTAGCAGCATCTATTAAAAACGTAGGTGATACACGTGTTGGTGATACGATTACACATGCGAAACGTCCAGCTGCAGAGGCGTTACCAGGTTACCGTAAATTAAACCCGATGGTATTCTGTGGGCTGTATCCAATTGATTCTGCTCGTTATAACGATTTACGTGATGCGTTAGAAAAATTAGAGTTAAACGATTCTGCTCTTGAGTTTGAACCAGAAACATCTCAAGCGTTAGGATTTGGTTTCCGTTGTGGATTCTTAGGACTTCTTCACATGGAAATCATTCAAGAACGTATTGAACGTGAATTTAAGATTGACTTAATTACAACAGCGCCAAGCGTTATTTATAAAGTTTATTTAACAAACGGTGAAGATGTTATTGTTGATAATCCATCTAATATGCCAGACCCACAGTCTATCGATCGTGTAGAAGAGCCGTTTGTGAAGGCTTCAATTATGGTTCCGAATGACTATGTTGGAGCTGTAATGGAAATTTGCCAAGGTAAACGTGGAACGTTTATTGATATGCAATATTTAGATGAAACGCGTGTTACATTAACATATGAAATCCCGTTATCAGAAATCGTATATGACTTCTTCGATCAATTGAAATCAAATACGAAAGGGTATGCATCATTTGATTATGAGTTAATTGGTTATAAACCATCTAAACTTGTGAAAATGGATATTCTTTTAAATAATGAACAAGTGGATGCTTTATCATTTATCGTACACCGTGATTCAGCGTATGACCGTGGTAAAGTAATTGTAGAGAAATTAAAAGAATTAATTCCGAGACAACAGTTCGAAGTGCCAATTCAGGCGACTATCGGAAATAAAGTTGTAGCACGTTCTACAATTAAGGCGATGCGTAAAAACGTACTTGCAAAATGTTACGGCGGTGACATTTCTCGTAAGCGTAAACTTCTTGATAAGCAAAAAGAAGGTAAAAAACGTATGAAGTCTGTTGGTTCTGTAGAAGTGCCGCAAGAGGCATTCATGGCTGTACTGAAAATGGATGACAACTAATATTTGAAATAAAAAAGAAGTCGTTTGTACGGCTTCTTTTTTCTGTATAATTACTTTTTAGACATCTGAGCAGCTCTCATTTACAATAATGAGAGAGCTTTTTAGTTCATATAGAGTTAGGAGATTGTTAATGTCCGAAAATATTCGAAAAGATATTCAAGATAAAATACAAAATGGCAATTTTAATTGTGAAAAGGAATTGACGCTTTCTATTATTAGTGGAAAGTGGAAAGTTGTGATACTGTGGCATCTTGGTGTGGAAGGGCCTCATCGTTTTAGTGAATTACAACGGTTATTCCCAAGCATTTCTCATAAAGTTTTGTCGAACCAATTAAAAGAGTTAATGGAAGATGGGATTGTTGATCGAACAGTATATCCGGAAATTCCTCCTCGTGTTGAGTATTATATGACGGAACTAGGCATGTCACTTTTACCGATCGTTGAAATGATGTATGATTGGGGAAAAATGCGAATGGAACAAATTCGTAATACGTTAGAGAAGTAGAGAATCCTCCGGAGTGCGGAGGTTTTCTTTTTAGAAAGGTAGGAGTTATATTTGGTACAAGCTGCATATATTCATATCCCGTTTTGTCAGCACATTTGTCACTATTGTGATTTTAATAAAGTGTTTATTGAACGCCAACCGGTTGATCAATATTTAGATTATTTAGAGAAGGAAATAATAAATACGGTTCAAAGAGTTCCGTTTGATAGTATGAAAACGATTTTTGTGGGCGGTGGAACTCCGACAGCGTTAAATATGGAACAGACAAAAAAATTACTCGAGATTATTAATCGTCATTTGCGCCCGTTTGCTCCGAATTGTGAATTGACATTTGAAGCGAATCCAGGAGATCTACCGAAAGAGAAGTTGAATGTACTACTAGAAGGTGGAGTGAATCGAATTAGTTTTGGTGTGCAAACGTTCCGTGATGAACTGCTTGAGAAAATCGGGCGCAAGCATACGAGGGAAGATGCATTCCTAGCGATTCGAGAAGCTCAGGAAGTAGGCTTTAAAAATATTAATGTAGATATTATTTATGCTTTGCCAGGACAAACGATAGAAGATGTGAAGGAAACATTAGACATTGCTTTTACGCTTGGTGTACAACATTTCTCGGCATATTCATTAATTGTGGAACCTAAAACAGTGTTTTATAACTTAATGAATAAAGGGAAATTGCGTCTTCCGGGTGAAGACCATGAAGCGAAAATGTATGAAATGGTAATGGATGAAATGGAGAAACACGGTTATAACCAGTATGAAATTAGTAATTTCTCAAAAGGTGACAATAAAAGTAGACATAATCTCACATACTGGAATAATGAAGAGTATTATGGCTTTGGAGCTGGAGCTCATAGTTATGTGAATGGGGAACGTATTCAAAATGTAGGTCCGCTGAAGCAATATTTTAATAAAATTGATGAAACAGGATTTCCGTATTTAGATGTTCACGTGGTGACGGAGAAAGAAAAGATGGAAGAAGAGTTGTTCTTAGGACTTCGAAAAACAAAAGGTGTATCTAAAATAGCATTTCAAAAGAAATTTAATATGGAGATGGATCAAGTTTTCGCGAAGCAGTTACAAAACAACCAAGAACAAGGATTGCTTGAAGAGAGCGATGGATATGTTCGTTTAACGCGAAAAGGAAAATTATTAGGGAATGAAGTATTCCAATCATTTTTAATTGACTAATTAAATGTTCCATTAACGTGAAAAAGTTTCATTATTTCGTGACGTTTCCGTTGACAATTGAATGTCAATTTTGGTAAGTTATTAATAGATTTAGCACTCAAAGACAAAGAGTGCTAACAGAGGTGATGATGAGATGCTTACGGAACGTCAGCTCTTAATTTTACAAACAATTATTGATGACTTTATTGGATCAGCGCAGCCTGTTGGGTCTAGAACGTTGGCTAAAAAAGATGAAATTACATTTAGTTCAGCTACTATTCGAAATGAAATGGCGGACTTAGAAGAATTAGGTTTTATTGAAAAAACGCACAGTTCTTCTGGACGTGTTCCTTCTGAGAAAGGCTACCGATTTTATGTAGACCATCTTTTAGCGCCGCAAAACTTACCGAACGCTGAAATTGTACAAATTAAAGATTTATTTGCTGAAAGAATTTTTGAAGCGGAAAAAATTGCACAGCAATCTGCTCAAATTTTATCAGAACTTACGAATTATACGGCCATTGTTCTTGGACCGAAGTTAAGCACAAATAAACTTAAAAATGTACAAATTGTGCCGCTTGATCGTCAAACTGCAGTCGCTATTATTGTAACTGATACAGGGCATGTACAAAGTAAAACGATTACCGTTCCGGAATCTGTTGATTTATCAGATTTAGAAAAAATGGTTAATGTTTTAAATGAAAAGCTATCTGGCGTACCGATGGAAGAACTTCATAATAAAATCTTTAAGGAAATTGTTACAGTTTTACGTGGGTATGTTCATAATTACGATAGTGCAATAAAAATGTTAGATGGTACATTTCAAGTTCCGTTATCGGAAAAGATATACTTTGGAGGAAAAGCAAATATGCTTTCGCAGCCAGAGTTCCATGACATTCAAAAGGTTAGATCTTTGCTTACCATGATTGATAATGAAGCCGAATTTTATGACATTTTGCGTCATAAACAAGTCGGGATTCAAGTGAAAATTGGTAGGGAAAACACTTCGACGGCTATGGAGGATTGCAGTTTAATTTCTGCAACATATTCGATCGGCGAAGAGCAACTTGGAACAATTGCTATTTTAGGTCCGACAAGAATGCAATATTCTCGTGTAATTAGTTTGTTACAGTTATTTACGAGACAATTTACAGATGGACTTAAAAAGTAAATGAGAGTAATACATTCGCTCAAGTGATGAAATTTTCATTGCTGTGTGTAATATATAATGCTTAGGTAATCATGCTATGCATGATACCTAATACCTTTTAAGGAGGTGAATATTGTGGAAGAGCGTAACGAACAAGTGGTAGAAGAAGTAAAAGAAGCGCAAGTTGAAGAAGCTGTCACGCCAGAAAACAGTGAAGAAACTGTAGAAGAAAAAAGTGAGGCTGCTCTTTTACAAGAAAAAGTAGATGAGTTACAAGCGAAACTAACGGAAACGGAAGGTCGCACATTACGTCTACAAGCTGATTTTGAAAATTATAAGCGCCGCGTCCAAATGGATAAACAGGCTGCTGAAAAATATAGAGCACAAAGTCTAGTTTCAGACATCTTGCCAGCTCTTGATAATTTTGAAAGAGCAATGCAAGTGGAAGCGACTGATGAGCAAACGAAATCCTTGTTACAAGGCATGGAAATGGTGCATCGTCAATTGTTAGAAGCGCTGACTAAAGAAGGTGTGGAAGTGATTGAAGCTGTTGGTAAACAGTTTGATCCTAATGAACACCAAGCTATTATGCAAGTGGAAGATAGTGAATTTGAATCAAACGCGGTTGTGGAAGAATTCCAAAAAGGTTATAAATTAAAAGACCGTGTGATTCGCCCATCAATGGTAAAAGTAAATCAATAATTTACATAAAACTAGGAGGATTCGCCATGAGTAAAATTATCGGTATTGACTTAGGTACAACAAACTCTTGTGTAGCTGTTATGGAAGGTGGAGAGCCAAAGGTTATCCCAAATCCAGAAGGAAACCGTACAACACCTTCTGTTGTAGCTTTCAAAAATGAAGAACGTCAAGTTGGGGAAGTTGCAAAGCGCCAAGCAATTACAAACCCAAATACAATCATGTCTGTTAAACGTCATATGGGTACAGACTACAAAGTAGAAGTTGAAGGTAAAGATTATACACCTCAAGAAATTTCTGCAATCATTTTACAAAACTTAAAAGCTTCTGCTGAAGCATACTTAGGTGAAACAGTAACGAAAGCTGTTATTACAGTACCTGCATACTTCAACGATGCAGAGCGTCAAGCAACGAAAGATGCTGGTCGTATCGCTGGTTTAGAAGTTGAGCGTATCATTAACGAGCCAACAGCAGCAGCACTTGCTTACGGTTTAGAAAAACAAGACGAAGAACAAAAAATCTTAGTATATGACTTAGGTGGCGGTACATTTGACGTATCTATCCTTGAGTTAGCAGACGGCACATTCGAAGTTATTTCAACTGCTGGTGACAACCGTCTTGGTGGCGATGACTTTGACCAAGTTATCATCGATCACTTAGTAGCTGAGTTCAAAAAAGAAAATAACATTGATTTAAGCCAAGATAAAATGGCGCTTCAACGCTTGAAAGATGCAGCTGAAAAAGCGAAAAAAGATCTTTCTGGTGTAACACAAACTCAAATTTCATTACCATTCATTAGTGCTGGAGCTGCTGGTCCATTACACCTAGAATTAACGTTAACAAGAGCGAAATTCGAAGAGCTTTCAGCAGGTCTTGTTGAAAGAACATTAGAGCCAACTCGTCGTGCATTAAAAGACGCTGGTTTTGCTCCAAGCGAATTAGATAAAGTTATTCTTGTTGGTGGATCTACTCGTATCCCAGCTGTACAAGAAGCTATTAAACGTGAAACTGGTAAAGAGCCATATAAAGGTGTAAACCCTGATGAAGTTGTAGCATTAGGTGCTGCAGTTCAAGGTGGCGTACTTACTGGTGATGTAGAAGGCGTTCTATTATTAGACGTAACTCCACTTTCTTTAGGTATTGAAACTATGGGTGGCGTGTTCACGAAATTAATCGAGCGTAACACTACAATTCCAACAAGTAAGTCACAAGTATTCTCGACAGCTGCTGATAATCAACCGGCAGTAGACATTCACGTATTACAAGGTGAGCGTCCAATGTCAGCTGACAACAAAACGTTAGGTCGTTTCCAATTAACTGACCTTCCACCAGCACCACGTGGTATTCCACAAATCGAAGTAACATTCGATATTGATGCGAACGGTATCGTTAACGTACGTGCGAAAGACTTAGGAACAAGCAAAGAGCAAGCTATTACAATCCAATCTTCTTCAGGTCTTTCTGATGAAGAAGTAGAACGTATGGTACAAGAAGCGGAAGCAAATGCTGACGCTGACCAAAAACGTAAGGAAGAAGTTGAACTTCGTAACGAAGCTGACCAACTTGTATTCCAAACAGACAAAGTTGTAAAAGATTTAGAAGGTAAAGTAGATGCAGCTGAAGTTGCAAAAGCAACAGAAGCGAAAGAAGCATTACAAGCTGCAATTGAGAAAAACGAGCTTGAAGAAATTCGTGCGAAAAAAGATGCTTTACAAGAAATCGTACAACAATTAACTGTTAAATTATACGAGCAAGCTCAAGCAGCTGCTGGTCAAGCAGAAGGTGCGCAAGGTGCACAAGACGCTGGCACGAAGAAAGACAATGTAGTTGACGCTGAGTTTGAAGAAGTAAAAGAAGACAAGTAATTCAACTGTAAACATAATAAGTAAGATGACAAAAAGTCAAAGTCAAGCGTGCCTTGACTTTGGCTTTTTTCACGAATGAGAAGTGATGTGTGAGGATCTTAAGTTTTTCGCTTTGCATACTGTAAGTGAGGAAACTTTGTTGCAAAGCACTTTCTTTCGGTGTTAAAATTACGTTTATGTGAAAGATTCGGGGGTTGTAAATTTATGAGTAAACGAGACTATTATGAGGTCCTTGGACTTAGCAAGGGCGCTTCAACAGATGAAATAAAAAAAGCGTATCGTCGTTTGGCTAAAAAATACCATCCAGACGTAAGCAAAGAAGAAAATGCAATTGAAAAGTTTAAAGAAGTACAAGAAGCATACGAAGTGTTAAGTGATGATCAAAAGCGTGCGCAGTACGATCAATTTGGTCATGCTGGTGCAAATCAAGGATTCGGTGGATTTGGCGGCGGAGGAGACTTCGGCGGTGGCTTCGGTTTTGAAGATATATTTAGTTCTTTCTTTGGCGGTGGCGGCGGCAGACGTCGTGATCCAAATGCTCCGCGCCAAGGTGCTGACTTACAATATCAAGTCACTTTAGATTTTGAAGAAGCTATTTTTGGTAAGGAATTAAATGTGGAAATTCCAGTAGAAGATCCATGTGATACTTGTAAAGGTAGTGGAGCAAAACCAGGAACTTCAAAAGAAACATGTAAACATTGTTCAGGCTCTGGTCAAGTGAGTGTAGAGCAAAACACACCGTTTGGTCGTATCGTAAACCGTCAAGCTTGTGGTCATTGTTCAGGAACTGGACAAATTATTAAAGAAAAATGTACGACATGTCACGGTTCAGGTAAAGTTCGTAAACGTAAAAAAATCAATGTTAAAATTCCAGCGGGTATCGATAATGGTCAACAAATTCGTGTGTCTGGAAAAGGTGAAGCCGGCGTAAATGGCGGACCAGCAGGAGACTTATATGTTGTCGTTCATGTAAGAAATCATGAATTCTTCGAGCGTGAAGGAGATCACATTATTTGCGAAATGCCATTAACATTTGCGCAAATGGCGCTTGGTGATGAAGTGGAAGTTCCTACTGTTCATGGTAAAGTGAAGCTGAAAATTCCAGCAGGAACACAAACTGGAACAGAATTCCGCTTAAAAGGAAAAGGTGCTCCGAACGTACGTGGATACGGCCAAGGAGATCAATATGTAGTCGTTCGTGTTGTTGTACCGACGAAATTGACTTCACAGCAAAAAGATTTATTACGTGAATTTGCAGGACAAGAAGAGCAGGATGATAGTTTATTCGGAAAGCTTAAACGTGCTTTCAAAGGGGAATAATGGAAATAAAAAATGGAGTTGGTAAATTGTGAAATGGTCAGAAATTAGTATTCATACAACAGAAGAAGCAGTAGAAGCTGTCTCTCATATTTTACATGAAGCTGGTGCTAGCGGAGTTGCGATTGAGGATCCAGCGGAGTTAACGAAAGAGCGCGAGCAACAATATGGTGAAATTTATGCATTGAATCCAGATGAATATCCGGCGGAAGGTGTATTAATAAAAGCATATTTCCCGCAAACGGATTCTTTACATGAAACGATTGCAGGTGTAAAATCATCTATTGATGTGCTTCCATCTTACGACATTGAAATTGGTACTGGAAATATTACCGTTAACGAAGTCAATGAAGAAGATTGGGCTACTGCTTGGAAAAAATATTACCATCCAGTACAAATTTCTGATACATTCACAATCGTACCGACGTGGGAAGAATATACACCATCTTCTCCTGATGAAAAAATCATTGAATTAGACCCAGGTATGGCGTTTGGTACAGGAACTCATCCAACAACAACGATGTGTATTCGTGCTTTAGAAAAAACAGTACAGCCAGGTGACGCTATCATTGATGTAGGAACAGGTTCTGGTGTGCTTAGTATTGCAGCGGCAAAATTAGGTGCGTCTTCTGTTCAAGCATATGATTTAGATCCGGTTGCAGTTGAAAGTGCAGAAATGAATGTGCGTTTAAATAAAACAGATGATATCGTGTCTGTTGGGCAAAATAGTCTTTTAGAAGGTATTGAAGGTCCTGTTGATTTAATCGTAGCTAACTTATTAGCAGAAATTATTCTTTTATTCCCTGAAGATGCAGCGAGAGTTGTGAAGTCAGGTGGATTATTTATTACATCGGGCATTATTGCTGCGAAGGAAAAAGTAATTTCTGAGGCGTTAGAACAAGCTGGATTTACAATTGAAGAAGTTTTACGAATGGAAGATTGGGTAGCAATTATTGCACGAAATGCGTAATATAGATTTTAGTCTATAATGAAAAGGGGAGTCTCTCACTATAAGGTGAGGGACTTGCCGTTTGTTATATGAAAAATGATAATGTTTCGTTCTTTTCGTAAGTGTTGACTTACGAAAGGAACGAAACTCTACTAAGGTGATTATATGCAACGTTATTTTGTAGAAGAAAAACATGTAAGTGAAGCAAAAATTCGCATTGTAGGTGATGATGTACATCACATTGCGAGAGTAATGCGTATGACAGCTGGCGATCAAATTTATTGCTGTGTAAACGGAAAAACAGCAGTATGTTCAATTGATGAAATTACCAGTGAATTTATTAATACGGCTATTGTAGAATGGGTAGAGGCGTCAAGTGAACTTCCTGTTTTCGTGACGATTGCAAGTGGACTGCCAAAAGGAGACAAGCTAGAGTTGATTTTTCAAAAAGGAACTGAGCTTGGGGCAGCTGCATTCTTACCATTTCAAGCATCTCGCTCTATCGTAAAATGGGATGCGAAAAAAGCTGATAAAAAAGTTGAGCGTTTAAGAAAAATTGTGAAAGAAGCTGCGGAACAATCACATAGAAGTGAAATTCCGGAAGTACATGCTCCGGCATCATTTAAGCAACTGCTTACAATGAGTGGTGAGTATGATGTTTGTCTTGTTGCTTACGAAGAGGAAGCAAAACAAGGCGAGAAATCTAATTTTGCGAAAGCTTTAACGACAATGAAACCAGGTCAAAAGCTATTGATTGTATTTGGCCCAGAAGGCGGTTTAGCTGAGGAAGAGATTACAGCGCTTCGTGAACATAAATTTGTACCATGTAGTTTAGGACCAAGAATTTTAAGAACAGAAACGGCGCCGTTATACGCGTTAAGTGCTGCTTCGTATCATTTTGAATTGATGGGGTGATGATCAATGTCAACTGTTGCGTTCCATACGTTAGGTTGTAAAGTAAACCACTATGAAACAGAAGCCATTTGGCAATTGTTTAAACAAGGTGGTTATGAAAGAACAGAATATGAAAAGAAAGCTGATGTTTATGTTATTAACACATGTACAGTAACGAATACTGGGGACAAAAAAAGCCGTCAAGTAATCAGACGTGCTGTGCGTCAAAATCCAGATGCAGTTATTTGCGTAACGGGATGTTATGCACAAACATCTCCAGCTGAAATTATGGCGATTCCAGGTGTAGATATTGTAGTTGGTACACAGGATCGTGAAAAGATGTTAGGTTACATCGAAGAATTCCGTAAAGAGCGTCAACCAATTAATGCTGTCCGCAATATTATGAAAACACGTGTGTACGAAGAACTTGATGTACCTTATTTCACGGATCGTACACGTGCGTCTTTAAAAATACAAGAGGGTTGCAATAACTTCTGTACATTCTGTATCATTCCTTGGGCGCGTGGTTTAATGCGTTCTCGTGATGGAAAAGAGGTTATTAAACAAGCACAACAATTAGTGGATGCAGGCTATAAAGAAATCGTATTAACCGGTATTCATACAGGTGGATACGGCGAAGATATAAAAGATTATAACTTAGCTGGATTACTTCGTGATATGGAAGCGGAAGTAGGCGGATTAAAACGTCTTCGTATTTCTTCTATTGAAGCGAGTCAAATTTCAGATGAAGTAATTGAAGTGTTAGATAAATCTGAAGTAGTTGTACGTCACTTGCATATTCCGTTGCAATCTGGTTCTAATACTGTATTAAAACGTATGCGTCGTAAATATACGATGGAATTCTTCCAAGAGCGTTTAGATCGTTTGAAAGAAGCGTTACCAGGCCTTGCGATTACATCTGACGTAATCGTTGGTTTCCCAGGTGAAACAGAAGAAGAATTCATGGAAACATACAATTTCATTAAAGAGAACCGCTTCTCTGAGTTACACGTGTTCCCTTATTCAAAACGTACAGGAACACCTGCAGCACGCATGGAAGATCAAGTTCCTGAAGATGTGAAGAACGATCGTGTTCATCGTTTAATTGAGCTATCTAATCAATTAGCGAAAGAATATGCATCAGCGTTTGAAGGTGAAGTGCTTGAAATCATTCCAGAAGAGCAATTTAAAGACGGCGACCGTGAAGGGTTATATGTAGGGTATACAGATAACTACTTGAAAATTGTATTTGAAGGATCAGAAGAATTAATTGGTAAGCTAGTGAAAGTGAAAATTACGAAAGCTGGCTATCCATATAACGAAGCGCAATTTGTTCGTGTTCTTGAAGATGATGTGAAAAAAGAATCAGCAAGCGCATAAAAAAGAGCGTGCAACCGGAAATGGTTTGCATGCTTTCTTTATTTGAAGCGGTTAAGAACTAGAAGGTGTGGAGGCGTTTCGTGCATCCCTGTATGAAAAAAGTTGAAATGATAAAAATATAGTTGTCTTCATAAAAGAAGGATACTAGATATTTGTATAACTTTTGAAAAGGAAATGCTTCTATTCTTCTTTTATTCTGCCAAATAGTTGACCTGAAGTGATAAAATGTATTATAATCGTAAAAGACATGCTGAAGAAGTGTTTCTTTTTGCATGCTGAAGTTAGTATGTAAGTGTGATGTTTCGGAGGGAGGGAAAGAGAATGTCAAAAACAGTCGTTCGTAAAAACGAGTCTTTGGAGGATGCACTTCGCCGTTTTAAAAGATCGGTTTCTAAAACTGGTACACTTGCTGAAGCAAGAAAGCGCGAGTTTTATGAAAAACCAAGTGTAAAACGTAAGAAGAAATCTGAAGCGGCAAGAAAGCGTAAATTCTAAGAGAGGGTGTAAGTTATGAGTCTTCTCGGTCGTTTAAACGATGATATGAAACAAGCGATGAAGAATAAACAAAAAGAAAAATTAACCGTTATTCGTATGGTTAAGGCTGCTTTACAAAATGAAGGTATTAAACTGCAACATACTCTTACTGAAGAAGAGGAAGTAACAGTTTTAGCTCGTGAAGTAAAACAGTATAAGGACTCCCTCCTTGAATTTAAAAAAGCTGGTCGTGAAGACCTTGTTAATAAACTGCAAAGTGAAATTCAGATTTTAAGCGCATATTTGCCAGAGCAATTAACTGAAGAAGAACTAGTTGATGTAATCAAACAAGTTATTTCTGAAGTTGGTGCGACTTCTAAAGCAGATATGGGTAAGGTGATGACTGCTGTTATGCCGAAAGTAAAAGGTAAAACAGACGGATCACTTGTGAATAAGTTGGTTATCCAGCTATTAGCATAAAAAAACGTCTCATTTCGTATGAGACGTTTTTTTATTGTTCTTATTAAGGAAAAACGCTATATTGCTTAAAAAGCGTTTCTGTAAGTGATAGAAACGCCTCTGGTATGTAAAAAAGGGTAACGGCCTTAGTTATGATTAATCCCACCATAAAAAAAGCTTTTTCGTTTTCTTAATTTCTTCGACTAACTCCTCAATGCTTTCTGTTCCTTGTTCCACTATATCTGGACAAAATTCATACATTTCTTGCGCGAAAGATTGCATTTCGGCGTCTGTAGGTAACACGCTAAAAATGGTATCAACCCAGTCATAATCTGCACTGATTATGATAAAAGGATAGCGATCATTCCATTTTCTTAGTTTAAAAATAACATCTTTATTGCTAACTTCGTAATTAACGCCATTTGTTGGTTGGATTGCAAGGATATCAAATTGGCCATTTCCTTGTATACTTCCAATGCTACACTTACTCTTACTTCCTTGACTAAAACTTCTTTCACAAATAAAAGCTAAGTATGGGGGGCTGAAGCTCAGATTGAAGTTTTATAACTCTTGCTGTTCAGCATAATCTTCAAAGGTAACGACAGAGACTCCAGCTATTTTAGATTTTGAATCAGTTGCATAGAAGGGCTAGATGCTACTGTCAGTGACTTGTTTTATAACATTCAAAATTTCTTGACTAAATCCAATTTCCTTTCGTATTTCCTCGCTTATTAATTCATTTTTTTGTTTTTTAGTGAATCCTAATATTTTTTGAAATTCATATAACAACTACCTATAAAGTATTCTTACTTACAACGTAAAATTTAGAGTGGAGCAATTTCTTTTTCGAATTTTATTTCATTTGTCTAATGAATGACAACTACTTATTCTATGGTCAGTATGTCACGCCCAGAACAAATTGTAACAGGGTTTTTCAAGTTTCTAACTTCTCACTAGGCTCAATTTCTTCATGCAACTTGTACTGATATCCCCTAGGGGCGCATATTCTTGTATTAATACTTCTATTATTAAGGATCACATCCTCTGATCCATCATTGTCCCGATAAATATGATTTCATATAGCGACTGTTTTATTAACATGATATGAACTCTTACAGAATATAGTTATGTTAGTGAAGTCGTTATAACACGATAGGCACTTGTGAAGAAATACATATATGGGATGAGAGGGGGGTCTTTCGAGATGAAGAAATTAGAACAAATGAAAAATTGGTTAACAAAACAAGTAGACCTACCAGTGGATGTATTAATGGATCTACCTCGGATTACTCTTGTTGGGCAAATACATATTTATATAGAAAATCATCGGGGACTATTAGTGTTTTCAGATAAAGAAGTGCGATTGCTTTTAAAACACGGTCAATTACTAATTAAAGGACAATCCTTTGTTATTAAAACGATTCTTCCAGAAGAGCTTTTGCTCGAAGGGATAATTGAGCAAGTAACATTTTTAGAAAATGAAAAAAAAGGTGATTGAAGTGAAACTTCCATTAGTGAAGTTTTTCTTCTTTATCCTGTAAAAGTTTCGTTGATAGAGATCGATTACAGCTTTACTTTGTTTCATTTTAGTACGAGCTATTTTAATGCTTCAAATCTACTTTTAGAAAGGTAGTGAAGGTGGTAAATGAAAAATAAATGGTTTATAAAGTGGCTTGGATATGTAAAAGTGCGAATTGAAGGTAGAGGAGCGGAACGGTTTGTTAATGAATGTGTACGGAGGAATTTATTAGTTTGGGATGTTAAGAAGATAGCTGATGAAACGTTAGTTTTTTGTATGTTGTTACGCGATGTGAAAAAAATAAAACCAATTTATAGAAAAAATGAATGTAAATTATATTTTATTGGACGTTATGGTTTTCCTTTTTGGAATAAGCGTTTAATTAAAAACAGTGGATTTTTAATTGGGTTTTTAATTTTCTTTTTTGGCGTGATTGCAATGTCCAATATGGTTTGGAAAATTGAAATTACAGGAGCAAAACCTGAAACAGAATATATATTGATGAAAGAATTGGATAAAATGGGTATTAAAAAAGGAAAACTACAGTTTCAAATGCCGAATGTAGAAGATGTACAACGCCATTTGACAGATAATATTAATGCCATTACTTGGGCGGGATTAGAAGTAAGAGGAACGACGTATCATTTTAAAATTGTTGAAAAAAACGAACCGAAAAAAGAAAAGGAACAAATGCCGCAAAATTTAGTAGCAAAAAAAGAAGCGATTATTACAAAAACGTTTGTAGAAGTTGGAAAGCCGGTTGTACTGAAAAATGATCATGTAGAAAAAGGGCAGATTCTCGTATCGGGAATATATGGTAATGAGGAAAGTCCAACGATTGTTTCAGCGAAAGGTATTGTGTATGGCGAAACGTGGTATACATCTAAGGTGGATGTCCCGTTAAAGACGCAATTCCAAGTGTATACTGGTAATGTATACAATGAACATTTTCTTAAATTTGGGGGTACGAAAATAAAAATATGGGGATTTCAACATGATAAGTATAAACGCTCTCGTACTGAAAGCGTAAAGCATGATGTGAAATTATTTGGTTTTACACTGCCGATTGCATATGAAAAAGATGTTGTGAGAGAAGAGGAAGAAGCGAACCGAGAATATACAGAAAAGCAAGCGCTGAAAGTAGCGAAAGAGATGGCCGAAAAAGAACTAAAGAAAAAATTGGATGAACATGCTATGATTGTAAGTGATAAGATTTTGAGTAAAGAGGTTGAGGCGGATCAACTAAAAGTCACATTGCATTATACTGTGATTGAAAATATTGCAGAGCCACAACCAATATCCGAATCCGATATTCAAGGAGACTGAGTAATGGCAGAACAATTAGTAGAAATGAACCAACAATTGGAAAATACTAACGAAGCAATCGCTCTTTTTGGAGTCAATGATGCGCATTTAAAAGTAATTGAACGAGAACTGAATGTATCGATCGTAACTAGAGGAGAAACTGTTCATGTATCTGGGGCAGTTGAAACGGTGACACTCGTAGAAAAAATCTTACAGCAATTACTTGTTGTAATTCGTAAAAGTATATCAATTTCAGAGAGAGATGTTGCGTATGCAATTCAGCTCGCACAACAAGGGGAAGTTGCTCAATTTGAAGAGTTATATGAAGAAGAAATTTTCAAGACTGCAAAAGGTAAATCCATTCGTGTAAAAACAATGGGGCAAAGACGATATATTCATGCAATGAAGAAGAATGATATTGTCTTTGGGATAGGGCCTGCAGGAACTGGAAAAACATACTTAGCCGTAGTAATGGCTGTGAGAGCTTTAAAACAAGGATATGTAAAGAAAATCATTCTAACAAGACCTGCTGTAGAAGCTGGAGAAAATTTAGGTTTTTTACCAGGGGATTTGAAAGAGAAGGTAGATCCATACTTACGCCCATTATATGATGCCTTACATGATATTCTTGGACAAGAATATACGCAGCGTATGATGGAACGAGGAGTAATTGAAATCGCGCCGCTTGCTTATATGAGGGGGCGTACGCTTGATGATTCATTTGTTATTTTAGATGAGGCTCAAAATACAACGGGTGCTCAAATAAAAATGTTTTTAACAAGATTAGGTTTTAGTTCTAAAATGGTTATTACAGGCGACCCTTCACAAGTAGACTTGCCAAAAGGGGTAAAATCAGGGCTATCTATAGCTGCTAATATTTTATCTGGTGTATCAGGTCTGTCATTTATTACATTAGAACAAACAGACGTTGTCAGACATCCATTGGTGCAACGTATTATTGAGGCATATGATAAAATGGAATGATCCTATTTGTCAGGATCATTTCTTTTTGTATGATAAGGTTGGCGAACGGCATATTTTTTACTATCATGAAAGATAAGGAAAATAAACTATAGGTACTGGTGTATAAAATGTTACCTCAAAGTATCGTTGGGTAGAAGAAATGAAAGCTATAAATAGTTTCACTTTATTTCTGGAGAGGAGAAGGTATTGAAATCATGTCAAGATCTCAAGAAATTTCTAAGTGGTTTCGTAATTTACAACATTCGAAAAAACTAAGTTGGATTTCTTACGTTGTATTAGGAGCAGTGCTGTTTTTTGCGCTTATGAATAATGTAAAACCAGAGCAATTAGATGTTAACATGTATTCTATTGCGAAAAAGACAATCCATTCTCCTATAAAAATTGAAGATAAAGTTACAACGGATAAAAAGAAAAAAGAAGCCTCTACAAAAGTTGAAGATCAATATACATATAAAAGTGAGTATAAACAAAATAAAGTTGATATTGTGAATGACGTCTTTGCTAAAGTGGATGAAGTGGTGCAAGAGATTAAAGCTGTTGGACCGGATGATCAAAAAAAGATGACTGATGCTGAGAAAGTGGACAAGTTAAAAAAGAAACTACCCGCTGACTTAACGAAAGAATTATCTGATTCAAACTTACTAAATTTGATTAATGCAGATTCGAGCCAATTAGTATTAGCGAAAGATGCTGCGGTCACAGCGATTAATAGTATCATGACTGAGCACATTAAAATGGACGAATTGAAAGATGCGAAAGAACGATATGTAAGTGAGATGAATAGTGTTAATGTTGATAATGGTTTAAAAGAGTCAATTAAGGCGCTAGGAAGATATGCAATTTCAGCGAATTATTTTTATGACCCGATCTTAACAAAAGAGAAGAGAAAAGCAGAGGAAGATTTAGTTCCACCTGTTTATATTCTTCAAGGACAAGTTCTCGTTAGAGAAGGTGAGACAATTTCAAGTGATGTGTATAATCAGTTGAAATTAGTTGGCTTGTTAGAAAAAGGGAACGGTTTTCAACCTTATGTTGGATTAGCGGTACTCATTGGTGTGTTACTATACTTTATGCATAAACAATTTGAATTATTTTTAAAGAGAAAAAGAGAAGATAGACCGTATGTTTTAGCGTATATCACAATTTTGTCTATCACAATCGTTTTAATGAAAATCATTAGTTTGTTTCAAAAACTTGAATATGCAGGGATTGCATATGTTGTCCCGGTTGCGATGGGAACAATACTTGTGAAATTAATGATTGGTGATCGATTTGTCTTTTTAACGAGTATGATTTTTTCTGTATGCGGAAGTATTATGTTTAATGAAGGAGTAACGAGTACATTAAATTATAGTGTAGGGATTTACGTATTGTTAAGTTCATTATCGGTTAGTATTTTCTTGAGAGAAAAAAATCGTCGTACAATGATTTTACAAGCTGGTATACTCGTTTCTGTATTAAATGTAGTCGTATTGGCGGCGCTCTTATTATTACGTAATGGGAATTTTTCGCCTCTTGAAATTGGTACGCAATTATTAATGGCTTCACTTTCAGGGATTATATCATCCGTTTTGGCTATGGGGATTTTACCATATTTAGAAAGTGGACTTGGAATCGTATCAAGTATGAAGCTTATGGAACTATCAAGTCCAAACCATCCGCTTTTACGCAGAATTTTGTTAGAAGCGCCAGGGACATATCATCATAGTGTAATGGTAGCGAATCTTTCTGAAGCTGCTTGCGAAGCAGTCGGGGCAAATGGTGTATTAGCGCGTGTAGGGGCATATTATCATGATGTAGGAAAAACAGTACAACCACAATTCTTTATTGAAAACCAAATGGGGATTGAAAACCCGCATGATAAATTAGATCCTGTAACGAGTAAAGATATTATAATTGCTCACGTAACGGATGGAGTAAGAATGCTCGAAGAATATCATATTCCACAAGAAATTATTGATATCGCTGGGCAACATCACGGTACAACGTTACTGAAATATTTTTATTATAAAGCGATTAAAGAAGATAAAGAAAAATATACAGAAGAGATGTTCCGTTATCCGGGTTCAAAAGCAACTTCGAAGGAATCGGCAATTGTTGGTATTGCTGATAGTGTAGAAGCTGCGGTACGTTCTATGAATCACCCAACGCCAGAACAAATTAATAATTTAGTGCAAAGCATTATTAAAGATCGATTGCAAGACGGTCAATTTAGTGAATGTGATTTGACGTTTAAGGAACTACAAATCGTTGGGAAAACGTTATGTGAAACGTTAAATGGTATTTTCCATTCGCGTATTACATATCCGGAAATTCCGGAAGAAAAGGAGAAAGAATGAGTTTGTTAATTGATTTTATTGATGAAACAGAAGAAGTAAAAGAAGCGTATATGAGTTTAATTCGTGAAGTGTTAGAAAAGGCAGCTCAAATGGAAAATATCGAGGATGGCGCGGAGGTATCGGTGACATTTGTAGATAATGAGCGCATTAGAGAAATTAATCGTGATTACCGAGATAAAGATCAACCTACAGATGTAATATCCTTTGCCATGGAAGAGATGGGAGAAGGGGAAATGGAGATTGTTGGTGCAGAGATGCCGCGCATGTTAGGTGATCTTATTATCTCTATTCCAAGGGCGAAAGAGCAGGCTGAAGAGTACGGCCATTCTTTCGATCGTGAACTTGGATTTTTGGCGTTACATGGCTTTTTACATTTGCTTGGTTATGATCACATGACAGAAGAAGAAGAAAAAGAAATGTTCGGAAGACAAAAAGAAATTTTAGAAGCTTTTGGATTAGGACGATGAAAAAAGGAAAACTTATAGATAGTTTTGGATATGCTATAGCTGGTATGTTCTTTTGTCTTCGTCATGAACGAAATATGAAAATTCATTATTTAGCCGCAGTCATTGTTATATGCTGCGGCTTTTATTTCCATATTACGAAAATAGAGTGGATGATATTACTTATTGTAATAGGGAGTGTAATGAGTTTAGAAATGGTAAATACGGCTATAGAAAAAACAGTAGATTTAGCGACTGCTGATATTCATCCGTTTGCAAAAATTGCAAAGGATGTTGCAGCAGGAGCGGTTTTATTGTTTGCAATTATAGCTGTTATAATTGGTGCTATTATCTTTTTACCGTATATGGTATAGTTGCATTCCGAAGCTTTTATTAAGCTTTGGAAGTGCCGTAAGGGCCTTTAATGAGAGAGTGTATCTCTTCATAGCTGTGAACAGGAAGGATGCGGGAATATGAATAGTAAACAATTAATTTTAGAAGCAATCGAAGCGCGTAAACAAGCGTACGTACCATATTCTAAATTTCAAGTAGGTGCAGCATTATTAACGAGCGATGGAAAAGTATATCGTGGATGTAATGTTGAGAATGCATCATATGGCTTATGTAATTGTGCTGAAAGAACAGCTTTATTTAAGGCGGTTTCTGAAGGAGATAAAGAATTTGTAGCCATTGCGGTTGTAGCAGATACAAAGCGTCCAGTACCTCCTTGTGGAGCATGTCGACAAGTTATGGTAGAATTATGTAAACAGGATACGAAAGTATACTTATCAAATTTACATGGTGACGTTCAAGAGACGATAGTCGGAGAATTGTTACCAGGAGCATTTTTAGCGGAGGATTTACATGAATAGAAAAGGTTATAAATCAGGTTTTGTCTCTATTATTGGCAGACCGAATGTTGGAAAATCTACATTTTTAAACCGTATTATCGGCCAGAAAATTGCTATTATGAGTGATAAGCCACAAACGACTCGTAATAAAATTCAAGGTGTATATACAGAAAATGATTCACAAGTTATTTTCATTGATACACCAGGAATACATAAACCTAAACATAAATTAGGCGACTTCATGGTAAAGATGGCTCAAACGACATTGAAAGAAGTTGATATTGTTCTGTTTATGGTCAATGCAGTTGAAGGATTTGGTCGTGGTGAGGAATTCATCATTGAGAAATTAAAAGAAACGAAACAACCAGTATTTTTAGTAATTAATAAAATTGACCAACTTCATCCAGAACAATTACTAGAGTTAATTGATCAATATCGTAAACTACATGAGTTTGCAGAGATTGTACCAATTTCTGCGTTAGACGGTAATAATGTGGATGCTTTAATTGGAACAATTAAAAAGTATTTACCAGAAGGACCACAATACTATCCAGATAATCAAGTAACGGATCATCCGGAGAGATTTATTATTGCGGAGCTTATTCGTGAGAAAGTACTACATTTAACACGTGAAGAAGTGCCGCATTCTGTGGCTGTTGTTATCGATGCGATTCAAAAGCGTGAGGGCGGCGCAGTTTATATAAATGCAACGATTGTTGTTGAACGTGCATCGCAAAAAGGAATCATCATCGGAAAACAAGGGAAAATGTTAAAAGAAGTTGGTAAGCGAGCTCGTTTTGATATTGAAGCGCTACTTGGTTCTAAAGTATTTTTAGAAGTCTGGGTAAAAGTGCAAAAAGATTGGCGTAACAAGCTGTCACAGCTTCGAGACCTTGGTTTCCGTGAAGACGAGTATTAAAATATAGTAAAGCTGTAATCAGTGGATGGTTTGTTCATCCGCTGATTATTGGTTTTTATGAACTTTGATAAATTAGGAAAAATTTTTCTCACATGAAAATGGACAAAATGGGTCAATTTAATAACAACAAAGGAAATTGGTTTATAGGCTACGCTTATTGAGAAAGGTGGATTCTTATGCTAGATTTTACCTGGAAGTTTTTCTCCAAAACAGGAAGCATTGAAACGTACTTGCTTTTGAAAGAAATGGAAAAAGACGTAAACGATGAGATGGATCAACATGAAGAGGAGCTAGCACATCTAGACTCTCCAATTTCTTGACCCGTTTTGTTCAAACCTTGGATGGTGACGAACATGTTTCAAAAAGTTGAGGGCATCGTTATCCGTACGACAGATTACGGAGAAACGAACAAGATTGTTACAATATTCTCAAGAGAACTTGGTAAGATAAGTGCAATGGCAAGAGGGGCAAAAAAACCGAAAAGCCGGTTAGCATCTGTGTCGCAATTAATGACACATGGCCATTTTCTTATTCAAATGGGATCAGGGCTTGGAACATTGCAACAAGGCGAGATTATTTCAACTATGAAAGAAATTCGCGAGGATATATTTTTAACTGCTTATGCATCATTTATTGTTGAGTTAACTGATAAAGCAACAGAAGATAAAAAACATAATCCGTATTTATTTGAAATGTTATATCAAACGTTGCATTATATGTGTGAGGGTGTTGATTCAGAAGTATTATCATTAATTTATCAAACGAAAATGCTTCCGGTATTAGGGATGCGCCCGTACTTTGATACATGTGCGATTTGTCATCAAGAAACAGACTTTGTCGCCTTCTCCGTCAGGGAAGGCGGTTTTCTGTGCTCACGTCATGCAGAGCAAGACCCATATCGTATACCGGTAGGAGAAGCTGTTCATAAATTATTACGTCTTTTCTTCCATTTCGATTTACATAGGCTCGGAAATGTATCGGTAAAGGATAGCACAAAAAAACAAATGCGTTTAGTATTGAATACATATTATGATGAATATTGCGGAATTTATTTGAAATCAAGACGTTTCTTAGAACAACTTGATAAGTTTCAAATATAATTTTGGGCCGTATACGGTCCTTTTTACATACTTTCTTTTTCGAATAGCATATTTAGTATATAATATTTAAGAGATAGTATAACTTTTTTCGTTGTGCATTAAAGGTGGTGATTATCATAGAGCTGAATAAACGGCAAGAACATATCATTCAGATTGTAAAAGATCACGGTCCTATTACAGGGGAATCAATTGCAGCGCAATTGGGTCTAACACGTGCGACGCTAAGACCAGACTTAGCAATTTTAACGATGGCTGGTTATTTAGAAGCACGTCCACGTGTAGGTTATTTTTATACGGGTAAAACTGGGGGACAGCTATTATCTGAAGCTGTTAAGAAAATTAAAGTACAAGATTATCAATCTAGACCGGTTGTAATTGATAAAAATGTTTCCGTATACGATGCAATTTGTACGATGTTTTTAGAGGACGTTGGTACATTGTTCGTTGTAGATCAGATGACTCTATTAGTTGGGGTTGTGTCTCGTAAAGATTTATTAAGAGCGAGCTTAGGAAAGCAGGATTTAACCTCTCTTCCGGTTAATATTATCATGACAAGGATGCCAAACATTGCGATGTGTCGTAGAGAGGATTCTTTATATGATATTGCGATGGAATTAATAGAAAGACAGATTGATGCAATGCCAGTTGTAAAAGATACGAAACAAGGTTTAGAAGTGATTGGGCGAATTACAAAAACAAATATTACACGTGCGTTTGTAAATTTAGTAAATAACGAATAAGTGTAATTTGTTTAAAGTGAGGTAATGTAATGGATAATAAAATCGTATATGTCGTATCTGACTCTGTAGGGGAAACGGCTGATTTGGTTGTTCGAGCAGCAATGGGGCAATTCCCGTTTGCTCCTGATATTAGACGTGTACCGTATGTAGAAGATACAGGGACATTAAAAGAAGTGATTTCGATTGCTAAGAGTAATCAAGCACTTATATGTTTTACGTTAGTTAAGCCTGATATGCGCCAGTATTTAGTGACGGAGGCTGCAAGAGAAGGGGTAGAGGCATACGATATTATCGGCCCTCTTATTGATCAAATTGAAGAAATTACGGGGCAAGTGCCGAGGTATGAGCCAGGTGTTGTCCGTAGGTTAGATGAAGAATACTTTAAAAAAATTGAAGCGATTGAGTTTGCTGTGAAGTATGATGACGGCAGAGATGCAAGAGGTATTTTAAAAGCAGATATCGTGTTGATTGGTGTTTCGCGTACATCAAAAACACCACTTTCTCAATATTTAGCTCATAACAAACGCTTGAAAGTTGCGAATGTACCACTCGTACCAGAAGTTGACCCACCTGAAGAACTATATCAAGTGGCAAAAGAAAAATGTTTCGGTTTGAAAATTACGCCAGATAAGTTAAATCATATTCGAAAAGAACGATTAAAATCACTTGGATTAAGTGATGGAGCAACGTATGCAAATATTAATCGTATTCAAGAAGAAATTGATCACTTTGAGGAAGTAATTAGTAAAATAAATTGCCAAGTAATCGATGTATCTAATAAAGCGATTGAAGAAACAGCAAATATTATTGTGAATGCAGTGCAAAACCAAAAAATGTTTTAGCACATTTACCAAAGGTGAATGTGCTTTTTTCGCTCTGGTGAAATATGATATCTATGGATTTTGTAATAGATTGTAGTGTAATGGTTATACTTATACTCCTTTGTCTTTTAGTATATTCAAGGTGTGAGTTTGTCATCCTGAAATGTAAGATGAAAAAATAAAGGGATATGTAGCGTAGTTGAAGAAAATATATTATAATAAAAAATTGTGATAAAAACCTATATTTTACGTTTAGACTTTAATTTTTCAGAATAAACTAGGGATAGGATTTACGAAAAAGACATGTAATTACGTTAAATCGACAAAATCTATACAAGAAAACGCACATTATGGAAGGATTCACAGAAGGGATGTAGAATACAGAAATATGCAAAACATCAACAACATATTAGTTGGTATAGATGCATGTCCCGTGAAGAATGAAATTGTGCAAGTTGGAGCGGAATTTCATGTCGGAATTTTGTTTGTCGCATCATATGCTCATCCTTTAAGGAAATAGCAAGGCAATTGGATCTTTGTAGATACTGAACAAAATGGAGTTGATTGTTATATGGATCAACATGAAAAAGCTACAGATCTCAAGATCAAACAGTATATGTGACTTGCTACTGTTCTTGTAAAAAGGTGTATATGTATTGTTTCTAAGAGGTACATTTGTAACAGATGAGCAAATGTATACAATTTTATATAGCAGGTATGTATCTGCGATTTATGCAGATAAAGGACCTATAGGAAAGGTTCAAAACCGTTTATACCATGTAATCGGCAACACTTTCTAACAAGTTTAGAAAAATATTGTCGAATTATAAAGGAATTTTTTAATTTATATCGAATACAAAATACGACACGGAGATGGAGTTATGGGGAACAGAATTCCCGAAGAAGTTGTTGAACAGATTCGGACATCATCCGATATTGTAGAAGTAATTGGTGAATACGTTCAACTTAGAAAACAGGGGCGTAACTATTTCGGCCTTTGTCCATTTCATGGTGAGAATTCTCCTTCATTCTCTGTTTCATCTGATAAGCAAATTTTTCATTGCTTCGGATGTGGAGAAGGCGGAAATGTATTTTCATTTCTAATGAAAATGGAAGGACTGGCTTTTACCGAGGCTGTTCAAAAGCTAGGCGAAAGAAATGGAATTGCGGTTGCGGAGTACACATCAGGGCAAGGACAACAAGAAGACATATCTGATGACACTGTCATCATGCAACAAGCTCATGAATTATTGAAAAAGTATTATCATCATTTATTAGTAAATACGGAAGAGGGAAATGAAGCACTTTCATATTTATTAAACCGTGGTATTACGAAAGAGATGATTGAGAAGTTTGAAATTGGTTATGCATCACCTGCTTGGGATGCAGCGACGAAAATTTTACAAAAAAGAGGTTTATCGCTGTCTAGTATGGAACAAGCTGGCCTTCTAATAAGAAGTGAGAAGGATGGTAGTCATTACGATCGCTTCCGTGGAAGAGTTATGTTCCCGATCTATACGTTACAAGGTAAGGTGATAGCGTTTAGTGGAAGGGCGTTAGGAGATGACACTCCAAAATATTTAAATAGCCCGGAAACGCCGATTTTTCACAAAAGTAAATTGTTGTATAACTTCCACCAAGCAAGACCGTTTATTAGAAAGCGTGGGCAAGTGGTTCTTTTTGAAGGATATGCCGATGTACTAGCTGCGGTAAAAAGTGGCGTGGAAGAAGCCGTTGCGACAATGGGAACGGCTTTAACTGAAGAACAAGCAAAACTTCTGCGACGTAACGTTGAAACTGTTGTTCTTTGCTATGATGGTGATAAAGCAGGGCGAGAAGCGACGATGAAAGCAGGGCAATTATTGCTAAAAGTTGGTTGCCAAGTGAAAGTCACATCCTTGCCAGATAAGCTTGATCCTGATGAATATGTGCAACAATATGGGACTACCGCTTTTGAAAATCTTGTGAAATCAAGTGTGAGTTTTGTTGGTTTTAAAATAAATTATTTGCGTTTAGGGAAAAATTTGCAAGATGAGTCTGGCAAAGAAGAATATGTGAAAAGTGTTTTAAAAGAGTTATCGTTGTTACAAGATGCGATGCAGGCAGAGTCATATTTGAAGTCATTATCGCAAGAATTTTCGTATTCAATGGAAACACTTTTGAATCAATTGCACCAATATCGCAAAGAACAAAAGGTACAGCAAAAACAAATAAAGCAGGTTGCTAAACCGTCTCAAGTCGTTCAAACAAAACCGAAGTTAACAGGTTTTGAAAGAGCGGAAAGAGAAATTATTTACCATATGTTGCAAAGTGCAGAAGTAGCTGTTCGTATGGAATCCCATATAGAAGATTTTCATACAGAAGAACATAAAGGGATTTTATATGAACTATACGCATATTATGAAAAGGGAAATGAACCTTCAGTCGGAACATTTTTAAGTTGGCTCTCTGATGAAAAGTTGAAAAATATTATCACTGATATTTCGACGGATGAATTTATTAATCCAGAATACACAGAAGAAGTGTTGCAAGGCCATTTGGAGACGCTTAGACGGCATCAGGAAAAACTTGAAAAGATGGAGATCATCTTTAAAGTGAAACAAATGGAAAAAACAGATCCTGTAGAGGCTGCTAAATATTATGTAGCATATTTACAAAATCAAAAAGCGAGAAAATAGCTTTTTTGATAAAGTTTTAGTATAATGAATGTTTGTATCTCGCGTAAGGAGGGGAACAGATGGCTGACAAACCAGCTCGTTCTAAACAAATTGAAACTGAAATGACCCTTGAGCAAGTGAAAGAGCAACTCACTGAGCTCGGAAAAAAACGTGGCGTTCTTACATATGAAGAGATTGCAGAACGCATGAATGGATTTGAAATTGAATCCGATCAAATGGATGAATACTATGAATATTTAGGTGAACAAGGCATTGACTTAGTTGGTGATAATGACAACGAAGAAGGCCCTAATAATCGCCAAATTACAAAAACAGAAGAAGAGTTTGACCTCAATGATTTAAGTGTACCACCTGGGGTTAAAATCAACGATCCTGTTCGCATGTATTTAAAAGAAATTGGTCGTGTAGACTTACTATCTGCAGAAGAAGAAATTCGACTTGCAACGCGTATTGAAGAAGGCGATGAAGAAGCGAAACGTCGTCTTGCAGAAGCAAACTTACGTCTTGTAGTAAGTATTGCAAAGCGCTACGTAGGCCGTGGTATGCTTTTCTTAGACTTAATTCAAGAAGGTAATATGGGTCTAATTAAAGCTGTTGAAAAGTTCGATTATCGTAAAGGTTTCAAATTTAGTACGTATGCAACTTGGTGGATTCGCCAAGCTATTACACGTGCCATTGCAGACCAAGCGCGAACAATTCGTATTCCAGTTCATATGGTTGAAACGATTAATAAGTTAATTCGTGTACAACGTCAATTATTACAAGATTTAGGTCGCGAACCGTCTCCTGAAGAGATTGGTGAAGAAATGGATCTTGCTCCAGAAAAAGTACGTGAAATCTTAAAAATTGCACAGGAGCCAGTTTCTCTTGAAACACCAATTGGTGAAGAAGATGACTCCCATTTAGGTGACTTTATTGAAGACCAAGAAGCAACATCGCCTGCGGACCATGCAGCCTATGAATTGCTAAAAGAACAATTAGAAGATGTGTTAGATACACTAACAGATCGTGAAGAAAATGTTCTGCGTCTTCGTTTCGGTTTAGATGATGGACGAACTCGTACGCTTGAAGAAGTTGGGAAAGTATTCGGCGTAACGAGAGAGCGTATCCGTCAAATTGAAGCAAAAGCACTTCGCAAATTAAGACATCCAAGTCGTAGTAAGCGTCTTAAGGATTTCTTAGAATAGGTTATTTTTTAAGTTTACTTCACCTTTGTGAAGTAAACTTTTTTATTTTGTTAATTTTTGTTAAAATTTAGCTATCGGCAACGATTACAATTTCTTGTAATTTATTTTACAGAATTGTCTTTTGATTTGCAAATGCTCAGTTTTCGATTTTTCGATTAATTTTGTTTATTCTATACAAAAATATATGTAGAAAAGCGAAAAATATGATGAGAAACGTTAATAATTATCGAAATAATAAGCTATATGACAATAAAAAACAATAAACTGAATTTATGGAATATTTTTAACAAGTAGTAGTTTACTCTTTTCTGATAGAGCGTTTTCAAGTACAATGGAAATGAC
>NZ_QPEL01000044.1:0-6909 GCF_008368965.1 Bacillus sp. AY2-1
TTACGATATAAAGGAATAATATGAATTTGACGTAACAAAGTATCCTCAAGATCGCGTAACAGTGTAACTCTTTTCTCTAATTCTTCTTGTTTAAAATAAGGAGACAACTTTTCATGAAAGTCCATGCTGCTTTGTCCATGAATAAAACTATTTTTTGTAAGAAACATATATAATAGACTATCTTCTATTCGTTCACTTATTGTGGCACTATCATGCATCATATCGGCCTTTTGTATCGTACTTACTTCCAATAGCTCTTCTATGTCAAGAAAATTATTTTCTACACGAATCCCGTACTTCACACACTCTTTTTGTATCCATTGTGCATCTTCAACATGATCTCGTCCTGTAAATGTGTAGAGTTGTAGCACTTCATTATGATAAGTACTCCTTTTAATTAAACTTTCTACATCTTCCTCAATCTCTACAATGCTTTCACCTGCTAATATTAGTTTCTGTGCCACTTCTCCACGTTCTCCGCCGAGTTCTTGAACGATTGTATAACCATGAATGATTTTATATAATGCTTTCCGAAATAACTCATCTTGCATTGGTCCTTCTTTCGTATGATTACATGTTATATATGTCACGTTCGACTCAAGCCGAGACAATTCTTTATTATGTTTTTCTTTATCTTTATACTGCGCCTTTACTAAAACATCGTATGTACTTACATCTTGTTCTACATTCCACAACTCAACACGATCTAAAAAAGGTCTTTCACGAAAATATAAAGGATGACCTTCTAAAATGAACAAATTTTCATTACTTTTATATAATTGAAAAGGCCCTGTTCCAATTAGCTCTCCTGCTTCATCTTTATTCACGATAGAACACTGTTCTGCACTTAGCATATGTAAAAACATTCGATTTTCCGTATGTAATTGAATTTCGACAACGTAGTCATCCACTGAACGAATACTTTCAACGTGTTGTAACATCCATGCGTGTGCATTATTTTCCAGCTTCATAAATCGATTCAATGAGTATATAACATCATGTGCAGTAAGTTGTTTTCCATTATGAAAGTGAACTCCTTTTCGTAAATAAAACGTCCATATTTTTTCAGCATCATTATATTCCCAGTGAAATGCAAGTCTTGGCTCTATAATGTTTGTATTACCGTCTACATACACGAGTGTATCGAATATATGTTTTACCATATGGCATTCTGAACGCATTGTAGCGTATACAGGATCTAATGTGATATCTAAATTCATTTGTACTTGCAACCGGAGTACATCTCTTCTCCCTTCAGATGTCATTTCAATCTTATGACCAAATATTGAATCCACCCAGGAGTGATATTCTTCCTTTACTAATGGAAAATGTGAGCTATAGCGTTCCACAAATATGCTCCCGCTTTTCACATCCCCTTTTTTCGTTATTTCTTTTCCTCTATCTAAAATTAAAGATATCGGGTCCTTTTGAAATATTAACTTAGAACGATTTCCTCTGCCGCGACCTGGAAACCACTTGATCCAATTTAACTCATCTAATTTTTTTATAATTAATTTACTATTACGCTCTGTACAAAATAATGTTTCAGATATATTTTGCACTGTTACTTCCAATTGTTCTCCCTCTTTTTCCCCTTTTCCATAAGCACTCCATAGTTCAATGTATTGATCTAAAATAAACATCATAATCCCCCTAAAAGGTGAAAAATACTCCCTATTGTTTCTACACTTTTTCCAATTCTTCTTTCATCTTATCATTTCAATATAGAAAGGAGGAATTAATATTGAATTATCTCTTACTTCGTTACAATAAACCTATTTTTATTAGACTGTGTGGTGAATTATTAACCAGAACGACTGAATCTATGTTAGCTATCATTATGATTATTTACGTCAATAAAATGTTAAACGGCAATGTAATAATAACTATGCTGATTTTCGGATTACAGCCACTTTCAGACATTTTATTTACACTTATTGCTGGAGGAATTACTGATAAATATGGCCGGAAAAAGATTATGTTACTCGGCTTATTGCTACAAAGTGTTGCAATCGGTAGTTTCGTTTTCGCTCAATCCGTTTTTATATTTGCACTGTTATATGTCATTAATGGCATTGGCCGTTCCTTATATATTCCGGCTCAACGTGCACAAATTGCTGATTTAACAAAAAAAGAGCAGCAAGCAGAAATTTTTGCTCTCCTACAAACGATGGGAGCAATTGGATCCGTAGTCGGCCCTTTAATCGGTGCAAGTTTTTATAATACTCACCCAGAATATTTATTTATCGTGCAAAGTGTAACCCTTACGATATATGCCGTTGTTGTTTGGACCCAGCTCCCAGAAACCGTTCCACCAATAAGTATGTCAAAACAAACAGTTGAGGCAAGTTCACCAAAGCAATTTGTTTTTAAACATTACGCCATATTCGGTCTTATGTTTTCTACACTTCCTATTAGCTTTTTTTATGCACAAACTGAGACGAATTATCGTATTTTCGCAGAACATGTATTTCTTAATCTCGTATTCATACTCGCATTTATTTCAACATGTAAAGCCATTTTGGAAATCATTCTACAAATCTTCCTCGTAAAATGGTCTGAACGATTTTCTATGGCGAAAATCATCCTTATTTCTTACGCCTGCTATACAATAGCTGCAGTTGGCTTTAGTTATTCAACGACGATATTGTCGTTATTCTTCACCTTACTCTTTTTAGTCATTGGAGAAAGTATTGCTCTAAACCATTTATTACGATTCGTTTCAGAAATTGCACCTCATGATAAACGTGGTTTATATTTTTCAATTTACGGTATACACTGGGATATATCTCGAACGTGTGGACCAGTTATTGGTGCAGTTTTATTAAGTAAGTTAAATGGAAGTATGCTGTTTTATATTTGCGCTAGTTTCTTATTAGTTGGAGGTATTGTACAAGCGTTATTTGTTCAAAATTTGGAACGAAAAAAAATCGCAAACCAGCCTACACATAATTTATAAGTTACTACTTTTTCAGTAGATCAACATTTCTTATTGGATGCATGCAAAAAAACAAAAGTGAAGTATTTCGCATATGAAATGAGACGTTCCTTGTTTACAACTAAAACACCTCACTTCATAAAGAGCGAGGTGTTTTTGAAATCACTTAATTTCTTATCCTGCCATTTTATTAATACTATCCTCTGGTGAAAACACGGAAATATGATCTACATTACCAGTCGATTTTGGAATGACAAATTTTAACTCATACTGGTTATTTACTTTGTATACATATATTTTGTCTCCACCATTCCCTTTAACTGAAGATGGTTTTCCTAACGCTTTTTCAATTTCTTGTAATGTAATCGATTTTAGTTCTGCATGATATGAGCGTACATCAAAAACTTGTGACCCTTTATTAAATCCAAAAACAACATTTTTATTTGTAAAAGTTGCGTACATTCCGTTCCCTGCTTGTTCGGTTTTATTCGCTTTCCCCCATGCTTTTTCTATTTCTTCAATATCCCCTGTATGGGCTCCAAATGGTACATTAGGTACTTTTCCTTCTTTTGCTAATTCAAACAAATCTTTAACGTGGTTAATTGATTTTTGATTAAATGTTCTATTTTTCGAATCTGGCTCAGTTGATGGTTTTGTTGTTTTTTCATTACTTGGTTTTGTTTCAAGATTTTTCTGTTCTTCTGAAGAATTACTTTGTTTATTTTTATTATTTTCCAAGGTTGGATTTGTTTCGTTTTTTTCGTCTGTCTCTTTACATGCGGCTAGCGCAAACATACATGTAAACACCAAAAATAACATAACTATTTTTAAATATATTTTCATCATTTTTACCCCCTATTGCATCTTATTTATTTCGTTAACCAACCCATTACACTACTTTTCAAATTATGTTTGTTCCAAAAAGTCAGTACTTCACTCTCTCAAAAAGCTTGTACAAAATATATTACAAAAGCTGTTTCTAAAAAGTAACCAAGTCTGTTATATCCGAAGTAACTACCTCCTGATAAACGAAACCATTTTCATCTCCTTATTTAACCCTTCTCTTCTCAATGACAATATCCTCTATCTATCACTTAAAACATGTTGTCACAACAGCTCCTTCAAACAGAAAAAAAACCAGTAGGAAGTGATTACTCTTTTCCTACTGGTTGAAATGAAATTAAATGGTAAATCTTAGCTTCTTAAAAAGTGTAGCGATAGTGTTTTTTACAGTTTCAAAATTATAAACAAACGTGTTATCTCCACTTAATGATGAAATACATGTTAAACCTGCAGCTTTAATAAAAGCTTTTACATCTACAAGCATAGAATTAGCCTCCATGAATTTAATTACAATCATTATAACAGGTGTTTTACGATGCTAACATGAAAGTAATAAATAAATTTCTATTATGAATTTATCCTGCTATTTGCCGGGCAGTAAAATCTCCACCTCAAAATTCAGCAGAAGCAAAGAAGTTAGATGGGCAGGGCTGCCCGTAAAAGCCTTATTGGTTCAACTAATAATACACCAATTCAATGTCATATAAAAAAGCTGCCCCAAAAGGACAGCTTCAAATATGTATATTATACTTCGATTGATTTACCATCTTCAACAATATGATAAAGTAAGTGCGCTAAATGATGAATTGGACCGTATTCTTCCTCTTCCTCATCTGTTTCGCCTTGGAATTCAAGATCGTTTAAGTATAGCGCTAAAAATTGATAATATAGTTTTAAATCAAATCCGTAGCACGCAGTTGGTTCTTCATGATCCCCTTCATATTGTAACATTAAGTATTGATCATTTCCTTCTGCATCTTCTGCATCAAAGAATACGAAGAAGCCAACGTTTGTATCTAAATCAAATAAATGACGAGTACCTTTTTCAGTTGCTTTATTGAAGTCCTCTTCACTTAATTTATGTACTGTTGTCGCTTTTGCATTATCTTCTTGATGGAAATTTACTGTAAATGATTTCAATGCTGACACCTCCTGATTGTATAATACTAGCATAACATATAAAAAGGACTGCTTACAAATGTAAACAGTCCTGCTACATTCATTTCCGCATTGCTCGTAGTAAAAAACTCACAATGAAAATCAAAATAACCGCACCAATTAAAGCAGGAATGATTGCAAATCCGCCTATTACAGGACCGAAACTACCAAGTAATTTCGTACCAATCCAAGAACCGATAATACCAGCAATAATATTACCAATTACACCACCTGGTACATCCCTTCCAGTAATTAAGCTTGCAAACCATCCTAATAAACCACCAACGATTAAAGACCAAATCATATAATAACCTCCTTTATATTTAACCAATCAAAATATAATTAGAAACAATTGCTTACCATTAGTTATGTGACATTTTTCATAAGTTATTCATGCTGCTCAACTATAAGACTTTTGAGAATAATACAGACTGATAAACCATTTTTCGGACTAACGATTTATCCGACTTATTATTAACACATTAAGGACAATCTGGCTTCAATATTGTTCGCATAAACTCTTCTTTAAAAGCAGGATAGTTAAAACCAACAGCAATTCTTTGAATCGGCCGACCATCAAACCTTGTTGGTTCAGCTATTTTTCTAAAGTCAGCTACACTTTGGCCCCTAGTCACATCATTTGTCGTACTAATCCACACTGCCGATTTTTTATATTCAAAAATACTATCATTTATAAACGAGACAAACGGTAGTAAATCGTGTATAGGGCTTCCACCAATACCCGGATATTCTTTTTTATAGAAGTTCTCATAATAAAAATCAATCATTGGTTTAATGAGTTTCGCCTGTCCAGTTCCTTGTTTATCTATTATATTGGCCATTTCAGGCGTAATAAGCGCGCCCTGTGTTACATTTAACGGGTATATACTAGCGTTTTTCGCATATTTCATAACAATATTTGCTGCAATTGGATCACCATAAAAATTCGCTTCAGATACTGGTGTAACATTACCTGGAAATAGGAAAGCACCGCCCATTATATAATACGAACAAATACGATCCATTATATTGGGATACAATAAAAATAACGTAGCAAGCGTCGTTAGTCTTCCTGTCGCCACAATTATAATATCTTCTGGACAAGGTTCGATTAATTTGATTAATTCACAAAAATTTTCTCGTTTACAAATTCTCATCTCAGGTGGATTAATAGGACCTAAACCGTGATCCCCATGGATTTCAGGGAAAAACAAAGGTTCTTCAGCTGTCATCGGCCTACTCGCACCTTCAATAATTTTCACATGTGTAGCATAGTACCTTTCTAAAAAATAAACATTTTCCGTAACGATTTCTCGTGATACATTCCCGTACTCTGCAACAATACCTAGAATATCTAATTTACATGTTTTATTTGCATAAATTAACGCTACGGCGTCATCAATACCAAAGTCTCCAAAAAAGATGATTTTCTTATTAACTATTCTCACCCCTCTTCAGCATAATCTACTATTATTATTATGTGAAAAAGACAAGGCGGTGAAACAGCGCAAACTAAAAAAGCCGCCTATTTATTGGCGACTTCAATCTTTTTATAAGACAAATATGCTAGTACATTTTTACTCGAATCGTATTTCGGGTTATTTCCTTTTCTCGGCTCTCTCATATATGTCTTTTCAAATCCAGGAATGTCCGACATTTTCCCCATAAATTCAAGCATTTCTTCCTCAGTACCTTCAATGCGTACACGAATCATTATAACTATTCCTCAATTCTCAGTTTCTCTGTACTAAGTATATCGTACTTCAGAAAGACTGCAACACATTTATCTTTTTAATGTTGTACTTTTTTTACATATAAACATAGCCATTTCAGTATAGAACGAATCTACTTTATTATTTTTAAATTGAATATTAAAATATCCCTTCATTTCGTTTGGTGCTTTCATCATACATTCTGTTAATTTTTCGCGCTTTTGTACAGGGACATTCATCATATTACACCACCAGCCA
>NZ_QPEL01000045.1:0-27366 GCF_008368965.1 Bacillus sp. AY2-1
AAAGAACCAACAAAAGAAGTTGAAGAAGCGAAAGAGGAAGTAAAAGAGCCAAAAGGAAATAATCAGGTTGTTGAAAACGAAGGCAGAACAGCAGATACTTTAAATACACAACATGTTAATAAGACGGAGGAAGGAAAGAAATCTTTACCATCAACAGGCGGTGAAGCTAGCACATCGACTTTACTTTCTGGAATAACACTTGTTCTTTCCGCACTAAGTATGTTCGTATTTAGAAAGAGGTTATTTAAGAAATAAATAACGTTTAATCTTATTATTGTATATAATTAATGTTTGTCTTTTGTGTAATAGATAGAGTAAAACCCCATTCGTATGAAAATTATATTTCATACGAATGGGGTTTGTTAATTTTCTTTTTTCTCTCAGTCATCACGGATTCAGAAGTAATTTGAGGTGCCAATTGTTACATAATCTTTTTTATTTTTTGCGGAACTTCTTTCGTTTGCGAATTAACATCTTCCTTTCGCAGCTCTTTAAATAGCGAAGCAACCATAAGAACGACTACGATAGAAAATGGTAGTGCTGCGATTATAGCTGCAATTTGTAGTGCATTTAATCCTCCAGCTTGTAATAAAAGTGCTGCAATGATCGCGATTGTTAATCCCCATATAAGTTTTAAACTATTTTTCGGTGATAAGCTTCCGTTACTCGTTTGCATTGAAACAACAAATGTTGCCGAGTCGGCAGAAGTAACGAAAAATGTGGCTACTAAAATTAACCCGATAACCGTTAAAAATGTAGAGAATGGTAGGTGCGAAATAACAGCAAATAATCCAATCTCTGTACCATTTTTTGCGATTTCATCAGCTATCCCAAGCGATTGGAACATTTCCATATGGATAGCGGTACCGCCAAATACTGCAAACCAAAATGTACAGATAAGAGTTGGGACTAATACAACTCCAATAATAAATTCTTTTATTGTGCGCCCTTTAGAAATACGAGCAATGAATGTACCGACGAATGGAGACCAAGAGATCCACCATCCCCAATAGAAAATAGTCCAGTTTTCAATCCAAGAAGAAGATTTTTCACTAAATGCTCCTAAATTTAATCCCATACTAGGTAAAGCGCCGATATAAGAACCGAGTGTAGATGTGAAATATTTCATAATAAATACAGTTGGTCCTAAAATTAAAAAGGAGACGAGTAAAATACCTGCGAGAGAGAAATTCAAGTTACTCAAATATTTAATCCCACGATCTAAGCCAGTTTGCGCACTTGTTAAATATAAAACAGCGAAGATAGCTATAAGTACGAGCTGAGTAAGTAAAGTGTTATGAATAGAAGGGAATAAATAGCTTAATCCTCCGGCAATTTGTTGAGCACCAATCCCAACAGATGGCACAATGCCAAATACTGTGGCTAAAACAGCCAAAATATCGACTGTTTTTCCGATAGGAGAATTTTTCGATCGATTAAATAATGGAGTAACTGTAGCCCCAATTGTGCTACCTTTTTGTTTGCGGAATGTGAAATATGCAATTGTTAAAGCAACCATCGCGTATAGTGACCACGGAAAGAGTCCCCAGTGGAAAAATGAATATTGCATAGCGAGTTTGGCGCTTTCCTCTGTACCTGCTTTTCCTGTTAATGGATCTGTAAAATGTGAAATCGGTTCAGCGATTCCATAGAAGAGGAGTCCAATCCCCATTCCTGCTCCAAACAACATGGATAACCAAGATGAATAGCTGTATTTTGGTCTTTCTCCATCTTTACCAAGACGAATAGAACCGTATTTTGAAAAGGCTAAATAAGTAGCTAAAACAAGCATTGTGGTCATAAGTAGAGAGTAAAACCATCCAAATTTATTGAGGATAAATGAGTTTAAAGAAGATGTGATACTTTGTAAATCATGGCCTTGTATCCAGCTTGCTGGTATGACACCCCATATAATAAATAAGGTTGTAAGCAAGATGGAGATATAAAATACACTGTTCTCTTTTTTTATCATAGAATCCCACCTTTATTTAATAAAGTTAACAATTATATTAACCATAACAATTAAGGGGTGAAATGTCAAAAAATTCTCTTTTTAATATTTGTAAAAGGGAATTTTGATTGTTATAAGTTCATAATCAGCGGAGGTTAGATAAAGGAAAGGGTGTTCACGATATGTACAAATTATAGGAAGAAATAATATGAAATATTGCATTTTATATTGTTACATCCAGATTTTATGTTAAATTCTTGAATGGAATATTAAAATAGGGGGCAAGGATATGAACAAGAAATCAAAGATCAATAAAGTGATGCTTAGCATTAGTACAATGGCTTTATCGTTAGGGGCACTTCAAACTCATGCAGTAGCGGAAGAAAAAGTACCGTATAATGTGCTAAAAACGAAACCGGTTGGAATTGAAAAGCCAGTAGATGAAGTTGGGCATGTTTCAAAAGTTGATGAAACCTTATCATTTCAAGAACGTTTAAAAGTAGGCGATTTTTCACAGCGACCAGCATCTATTACGAAGAAAACGGCAGTAAAGCAAGTTAAAGAAAGCTATTCAATGGCTGATTTAAACAAAATGAATGATCAAGAATTAGTTGAAACATTAGGCAGTATTAAGTGGCACCAAATTACAGATTTATTCCAGTTTAATGAAGACACAAAGGCCTTTTATAAAGATAAAGGAAAAATGCAAGTCATTATAGATGAATTAGCTCATAGAGGTAGTACATTTACGAAAGATGATTCAAAAGGAATTCAAACGTTTACTGAAGTGTTGCGTTCCGCTTTTTATCTGGCATTTTATAATAACGAATTAAGTGAATTAAATGAAAGAAGCTTCCAGGATAAATGTTTACCTGCTTTAAAAGCAATCGCAAAAAATCCAAACTTTAAGCTTGGTACAGATGAACAAGATACAGTCGTATCTGCATACGGAAAATTAATTAGTAATGCATCAAGTGATGTTGAAACAGTTCAATACGCATCAAATATTTTAAAGCAATACAATGATAATTTTACTACTTATGTAAATGATCGAATGAAGGGACAAGCAATATACGATATTATGCAAGGGATTGACTATGATATACAGTCGTATTTAGTTGAGGCCCGTAAAGAAGCGAATGAAACGATGTGGTATGGAAAAGTAGATGGGTTTATTAATGAAATAAATCGTATTGCTCTTTTAAATGAAGTAACGTCAGAAAATAAATGGCTCGTTAATAATGGTATTTATTTTGCAAGCCGTTTAGGGAAATTTCATAGCAATCCGAATAAAGGATTAGAGGTTGTTACACAAGCAATGCATATGTACCCACACTTAAGTGAACCATATTTTGTTGCGGTAGAACAAATTACAACAAATTATAATGGTAAAGATTATAGCGGGAATACAGTAGATTTAGAGAAAATACGTAAAGAAGGAAAAGAGCAGTACTTACCAAAAACGTATACATTCGATGATGGATCAATTGTGTTCAAAACAGGAGATAAAGTATCAGAAGAAAAAATTAAGAGATTATATTGGGCTGCGAAGGAAGTAAAGGCACAGTATCACCGTGTAATTGGAAATGACAAAGCATTAGAGCCAGGAAATGCGGATGATGTGTTAACAATCGTAATTTATAATAGTCCAGATGAATATCAGTTAAATAGACAATTGTATGGGTATGAAACAAACAACGGTGGAATTTATATCGAAGAAACAGGAACATTCTTTACATATGAGCGTACACCAGAGCAAAGTATTTATAGTTTAGAAGAGTTATTCCGTCATGAATTTACTCATTATCTGCAAGGGAGATATGAAGTTCCTGGTTTATTTGGAAGAGGAGATATGTATCAAAATGAAAGGTTAACTTGGTTCCAAGAAGGAAATGCAGAGTTTTTCGCAGGCTCTACTCGTACGAATAACGTTGTGCCAAGAAAGAGTATAATTAGCGGATTATCATCTGATCCTGCAAGCCGTTATACTGCAGAGCGCACACTATTTGCTAAATACGGTTCTTGGGATTTCTATAATTACTCGTTCGCATTGCAGTCTTACTTATATACGCATCAGTTTGAAACATTTGATAAAATTCAAGATTTAATTCGTGCGAATGACGTGAAAAATTATGATGCATATCGTGAAAATCTAAGTAAAGATCCTAAGTTAAATAAAGAGTATCAAGAGTATATGCAGCAGTTAATTAATAATCAAGATACATACACTGTACCAGAAGTAGCTGATGATTATTTAGCTGAACATGCAACGAAGTCGTTAACAGCGGTGAAGAAAGAAATTAGTGATACGTTGCCTATGAAAGATACAAAAATGACAAAACATAATTCTCAATTCTTTAATACATTTACATTAGAAGGTACGTATACAGGTAGTGTCACAAAAGGTGAATCAGAAGATTGGAAAGCAATGAGTAAAAGAGTAAATGAATCTTTAGAACAATTGGCGCAAAAAGAATGGAGTGGCTACAAAACTGTTACAGCATACTTCGTCAATTATCGTGTGAATAGCTCAAATGAATTTGAATATGATGTAGTCTTCCATGGAATCGCAAAAGATGATGGAGAAAATAAAGCTCCGACGGTTAATGTAAACGGGCCTTATAATGGAGTTGTAAAAGAGGGAATTCAATTTAAAAGTGATGGCTCAAACGATGAAGATGGAAAAATTGTTTCTTATTTATGGGAATTTGGAGATGGAAGCACAAGTGCAGAAGTGAATCCAGTACATGTATATGAAAGAGAAGGTTCTTATAAAGTATCGTTAAGAGTAAAAGATGATAAAGGAAAAGAGAGCAGAAGCGAAACAACTGTTACGATTAAAGATGGAAGTTTAACAGAATCAGAACCAAATAATCGTCCAGAGGAAGCAAATCGTATCGGGCTAAATAGTACGATAAAAGGTAATCTTATTGGCGGGGACCACACTGATGTTTATACATTTAATGTAGCATCAGCGAAAGATATCGACATTTCTGTTTTAAATGAGTATGGAATTGGGATGACATGGGTACTTCACCATGAATCAGATATGCAAAATTATGCGGCTTACGGTCAAGCTAATGGGAATCATATAGAAGCAAAATTTAATGCAAAACCAGGTAAGTATTACTTGTATGTATATAAATATGATAATGGCGATGGAACATACGAATTGTCAGTAAAATAAGTACTTTTCCAATGTATGTTTAACTTTACTTTTTGTGGAAAATAGTATATTATATAGATATATATAATATCGGTTATTTTCTAGGAGGAGCCTGTCACAATAGGTTTCTCCTGTTCTTTTTTAGAGGCCTGTCTTACAGGCTTTTCTTTAAAGGGTAAATAACTGAAAATTTAGAACAATAATCTTTGAAAGAGGTGGGGCATACACATAACAAAAAAGGGATTGTTTAAGAGAGGGGGATAAGAAATGGCTTTGTTTGGTTATCCACTTGAAACAATTTATTTATACGGATTTATTATTGCTACTATACTCACTGTAATTTATATCTTTTTTGGAGATATATTTGAATCCATATTTAGTTTTGGAGGCGGATCTGTATCCGTTGTTACTTTATTACTTAGTTTTTTCGCCATGTTATGTGGACTTAGTTATATAGGAGAATATTTATTTTCCTTTAATAGTATTCTTATTTTTGGGGCTGCATTTGCTATATCTTTTATCGGTGTATTCATCATGAAAATACTAATTTTAAAACCGATTGCAGAAGCAGAACAAAACACGGTGCAACGTATGGATGAATTCATCGGTTGCAAAGGAGAGGTCATTACGACTATTCCTACAGAAGGGTTTGGTGAAGTATTAATTTCCTCCCAATTTGGAAACAATGCAATCCTAGCTAAAACAGTTGGAAAGAAAGATATTTCGCAAGGAACAGAGGTTATTATCGAGGGAGTCCAAGATGGTGTTTTACTTGTACAGAACATCGCTTATTCTTTAAAGAAACCAAAATTATAAGGGGGAATTTACATGACGATTCCATTAATTATCGGTGGAGTATTACTCGCAATTTTAATTCTACTCATTTTAGTATTCATTACAAAGTATCGAACAGTTGGACCAGATGAAGCATTAATTGTTACTGGAAACTGGCTTGGTGGCGGGAAAAATGTAGTTACCACTGATGATGGAAAGAAGATTAAGATTATTCGTGGTGGCGGTACTTTCGTAGTTCCGATTATGCAAAGAGCAGAGCCTTTAAGTCTATTAAACTACAAATTAGAAGTGGGAACACGTGATACGTATACGAAACAAGGTGTACCGATTACAGTAAATGGTGTTTCTATTATTAAAGTAGGATCTACCATTGAAGAAGTTTCTACAGCAGCTGAACAATATTTAGGAAAAGAAACAGAAGAGTTGAAAATAGAAGCAAAAGAAGTTTTAGAAGGTCATCTACGTGCTATTTTATCTTCTATGACAGTAGAAGATGCCTATAGTAATAGAGAGCAATTCGCTCAAAAGGTACATGAAGTAGCTTCTACAGATTTAAAGAAGATGGGACTTCGCATCGTTTCCTTTACAATTAAAGAAATCATGGATAAGAACGGTTACTTAGATGCACTTGGTCAGCCACAAATTGCGATGGTTAAGCGTGATGCAACAGTTGCAAATGCAGAGCGTGAAAAAGAGGCACGAATTGAAAAAGCTCGTGCTGAGAAAGAAGCAAAAGAAGCTGAGTATCAACGTGATGCACAAATCGCTGAAGCTGAAAAACATAAAGAGTTAAAAGTACAATCTTATAAGAGAGATCAAGAACAAGCTCGCGCAGATGCAGATCTTTCCTATGAATTACAACAAGCAAAAGCGCAACAAGGTGTTACAGAAGAGCAAATGCGCGTTAAAATCATTGAACGTGAAAAGCAAATTGAATTAGAAGAAAAAGAGATTGCGCGTCGTGAAAAGCAATATGATGCAGAAGTAAAGAAAAAGGCAGATGCAGATCGCTATGCTGTTGAACAATCAGCAGAAGCGGAAAAAGTAAAACAAATGAAAAAAGCAGATGCAGATCAATATAAAATTGAAGCGGAAGCAAGAGCACGTGCAGAAGAAGTTCGTGTAGAAGGTTTAGCGAAGGCGGAAATCGAAAAAGCGCAAGGTCAAGCAAAAGCAGAAGTACAAAAAGCACAAGGTACAGCGGAAGCAGATGTTATCAGATTAAAAGGTTTAGCAGAAGCGGAAGCGAAACAAAAAATTGCAGAGGCATTTGAGTTATATGGCCAAGCGGCGATTATGGATATGGTTCTTAACATGCTTCCAAGTTATGCGAAGGAAGTTGCAAGCCCACTTAGCAACATTGATAAAATTACAGTTGTCGATACAGGTGGCGGTGGTAAAAATAGCGGCGCCGGAAAAGTTGCAGGTTATGCGACTGATTTAATGGCAACGATGCAAGAAACATTAAAAGCTTCTTCTGGCATTGATTTAAAAGAGTTATTAGAAGGATTTGCTGGAAAAGGAGCAGTACAACAATTATCAAACGATAAACCTGTTGTATCTGTAGTAGAAGATGCGAAAAAAGAAGTAGAAAAAGATAAAGAATAGTAAAGCGGGAGGAACCTCTAGTAAGTGAGATACTAGAGGTTCTTCAGTGAATTATAATATTTCGAATAATATACATTTTTATATATTGTTTTAATTATTTAATTTATATAGAATGAAAAAGGTATGTATCAATTCTTTATGATGTAGAAAAAGATAGAGAGTCTCATCGATACATTTAAATTGTATTATTTTTATAGAAAGATTAAATGTTAATTAATTACATTTAAAACGGTATGGAGGGGTAGAAGTATGTTTCAAGGGAAATTAAGGAGTAGTAGTTTAAAAACAAAGTTACTTGTATCATTTATTATTATTTTAATTCTTCCAAGTATTGTAATTGGTTGGACGTCTTATCAACAGGCGAAGACGAATTTTAATGAAACGATTTTGAACTCGGCGAAAGATAATATAAAAATTTTGGATAATGTAATTAATAAAGAATTGGATAGTAAAAAAATAGATGCAACTTATTTTACAAAATTATTCACACAATCAAGTTACCAAGCAGATCAAATTCAAAACATACAAAATAAACTAGAAGAATACAATAAACTGCATCCAGAAATGGAAGCAATCTATACAGGATCTAGTAATGGACAGTTTATTCAATCACCAGCTATTCAGATGCCAGATGGATATAATCCTACAGAAAGAGATTGGTATAAAGAGGCAGTGAAGAAAAGCGGAGAAGTAATTGTAACTGCTCCATATAAGTCAAAAACGACAGGTAATATTGTTATTACACTAGCAAAACAAAATGAGGATAAAAGTGGCGTTCTTGGGATTGACTTAATCATTAATGATATTGTTACTACTTCCAAGATGGTTAATATCGGTAAGGAAGGGTATGTAGCAATATTTGATCAAGATAAAAATGTAGTAGCGCACCCGACACTGAAGCCAGGAGAGAAATTAGAAGAGAAACTTAGTAAAGAATTGTATAAACAGGAAGCTGGGGATGTTCATTATTCGTTAGATGGTGAAGATCGTAATATCACTTTTAAAACGAATAAGAAAACTGGATGGAAAATAGCAGGAATTATGCCTTCCAAAGAAATTATCGAAGCGGCTGAACCTATTTTCTATAAAACAATAACTGTTCTTGGAATTTCGCTACTAATCGGTGGGATTGTAATTTACTTCATTATTGCGTCTATTATTAAACCGTTAAAACAACTTGTTATATCATCGAAGAAGATTAGTGAAGGCGATTTAACAGAATCAATTACAGTTCATTCTAAAGATGAAATTGGACAGCTAGGAGAAAGCTTTAACGAGATGGCTACATCGTTACATAGTGTCATTTCCAATATAAACATTTCAGCAAGTCATGTAGCAGCATCTTCAGAAGAATTAACAGCTAGTATGAAGCAGACAAGCGAAGCAACGGAACAAATTACACAGGCGATAGAGCAAGTATCGAGTGGTGCAGAAATACAAACGAAAGAAGTTGAAGAAGGAGCAACATTGTTAGAAGAAGTTACAGAAGGAATTCAGCGTGTTGCAGATAGTTCTTCATTAGTATCTACAGCCTCTATGTATACCAAGAAAAAAGCTGAAAATGGTGGGACGTTAGTTGAAAAAACTGTGAATCAAATGCAATTAATTCATGATTCTGTTTCACAGTCAGACAAAATCATTGGTTTGTTAGACGATAAGTCGAAACAAATTGGAGCAATTCTTGAAGTGATTCAACATATTGCAGAACAGACAAATTTATTAGCGTTAAATGCGGCAATTGAGGCTGCGAGAGCTGGAGAGCAAGGAAGAGGATTTGCAATTGTAGCAGATGAAGTGCGAAAGCTAGCAGAACAATCAGGAAAGTCTTCTACGGAAATTGGAAAACTAGTGAAAGAGATTCAATTTGATATAAAAGAAACAGTAAGCTCTATGAATCAAGTTGGAACAGAAGTACAATCAGGACTTGTAGTTGCAAATGAAACGAAGCAAAGCTTTGCCGAAATATTGAAGTCTACAAATGATACAGTTGTACAAATTGATAGCATGGTAGATGTAGCAAAACAAATGACGGTAGATGCAAAGCAAGTAAGTGCATCTATTAATGAAATTGCAGCTACGATTGAAGAAAATGCGGCAAGCGTTCAAAATATTGCTGGTTCCTCTGAGGAACAATTAGCTTCAGTAGATGAAATAAATGCAGCAGCAGTTCATTTATCACAAATGGCAGAAGAATTACAAGAGATGATTGGTAAGTTTAAAATATAATAAACTGTTAAGAAACGAAGTAGTGCTTATGCTTCGTTTCTTTTTTTATGAAGATAAAAAAGAAAGAAATATATAGTAAGCGTGTTATGATAATAAAAAACTGTATTTTCTTTAAATTCTATCTTTAATTATGTTAGGGGAATGGTTTTGACATTGAAAAAATTAAAACTACAACCGAGAATTACATTAACTATTAGTACACTTATTCTTGTTGTACTTTTGCTAACAAGTTATTTATTTTTTTACATATTATCTGAAACAGTAGAAGAGCAAATTGGTAAAAGGGCCTTGCATGTTGCGAAAACAGTTGCTGCGATACCAGAAATTCAGGAAGCTTTTCAAAAAGAAAATCCAGCTTCTATTATTCAGCCAATCGCAGAAAAAATTCGAATTGATACAGAAGCTGACTTTATTGTAGTTGGAAACAAAGAGGGGATTCGTTATGCGCATCCTGAGCGAGATAAAATAGGAGAAAAAATGGTTGGCGGAGATAATAAAGGCGTTTTATTAGAAGGGAAATCTTATGTTTCGAAAGCTAATGGATCGTTAGGCCCTTCATTGCGTGGGAAAGTCCCAATCCGTAACCAGGAAAATGAAATTATCGGTGTGGTGTCTGTTGGGTTTTCAATGGCTGATATTCATGGAGCAGTAGAATTGTATGGAAAGCGTGTATTTTGGATTACAGTAATAGGTCTTTTAATTGGGGTAATCGGCTCTATATATTTAGCGGGAAGTATAAAAAGAATGATGTTCGGGATGGAGCCAGAAGAAATTTCATCTTTATATGAAGAGCATAGTACAGTGATTCAATCTGTACGTGAAGGGATTATTGTAATCGATAAAAATGGCATGATTAGTTTAGTCAATCAAGCAGCTTATGATATTCTTTCGCTAAATAAACAACAAAATATTATTGGGGAATTTATTTTAAATGTAATTCCTAATTCAACGATACTAGATGTACTTCAAACTGGTGAAGAACAGTTTGACCGCCAATTAAATATAAAAGGACAGGCTGTTATTGCGAACCGTCTACCTATTAAAGTAAAGAATAAAGTAACTGGCGTTGTATCGAGCTTACGTTTGAAATCTGAAATGGATCAGTTAACAGCAGAATTGTCCCAGACGAAGCAATATACAGAGGCATTGCGGGCGCAAACGCATGAATATAATAATTTATTGTATACGCTTTCGGGTCTTATCCAATTAGAATCATATGAAGATGCTTTAGAGCTTATTCATAAGGAAACAGCGGTATATCAAGATTTTGTTCAATTTATTATGAAGCGGATTCAAAATCCATGGCTAGGTGGAATTTTAATTGGATTTTATAATAGAGCACGAGAGTTGAAGATTGATTTTATGCTAGATAGAGAAAGTGGTTTAGACAAATTAAGTCCACATATTGAGAGTAATTATGTCGTTTCTATTTTAGGGAATTTAATTACGAATGCATTTGAAGCAATTGAAAAAAATGAAGAGAATGATAGGAAAGTAAGGATGTTTGTAACTGATATTGGAGAAGAAATATTAATTGAAGTGGAAGATTCAGGGCAAGGGATTCATGATGAAATAATTACTAGCATATTCTATAAAGGCTTTTCGACGAAAGAAGGAGGAGAGCGAGGATATGGATTAGCAAAAGTGAAAGAGTTAGTAGAAGATTTAAATGGAAGTATTGCAATTGAAAAAGGGGATTTAGGTGGTGCGTTATTTATTATTGCACTACCGAAAGAGAGAGGCGAATAGTAATGGGTGAGGAGATTGAAGTATTAATTGTAGAAGATGATATTCGGATTGCTGACATTCATCGTCGTTTTACTGAAAAAATTGAGGGATTTAAAGTAATTGGAACGGCAACGACTGGAGAACAAGCGAAAGAATGGCTAGAGCTTGTGAAGCCACAGCTCGTGTTATTAGATGTGTACTTACCTGATATGCAGGGAACGGAACTTGTCACATATATTAGGAATCATTTGCACGATACAGATATCATTATGATTACAGCGGCATCGGAAACAGATGTAGTGAGGCACGCCCTGCGGGGCGGAGTAACAGATTATATCGTAAAGCCACTAATGTTTGATCGATTTAAAGCAAGTCTAGAAGGCTATCAAAAAAAGATTATACAGTTAAAGAAGAACAATCAATTATCTACGGAACAAATTGAATATTTATGGTCTCAAAGAGGTGTGAAGGGAGATCAAATAGAATATGCCCCGAAAGGGATAGATCCTTATACTTTAGCGAAAGTAAAAAAGCATATGTTAACAGTTAATGAAGAAGGGATTACAGCAGAAATGTTAAGCTCAATGATTGGAGTAAGCCGATCAACGGCAAGGCGCTATTTAGAGTATTTGATATCTGGGAAGAAAGTCCACGCAGAGCTAATATATGGAAGTGTTGGGAGACCGGAGAGACGTTATTTTCTTGCTTCTTCATAATAAAAAACAGTAGAGGATTTTATTTCTTCTACTGTTTTTTTGCATCTTATATTGGAATAATCCCAATTACAATTCCGGTAATTAACATAACCATTGTCGTTCCAACGGCCCACAATAAAGTGAAGCGTTGATGTTCACCGAAATCAACTTTGGCCATTCCGACCAATAAATAAGTGGAAGCGACAAGAGGACTTAATAAGTGAACGGGTTGCCCAAGTAAGGAAGCGCGTCCCATTTCAGCTGCACTAATTCCGTAAGTAGCAGCAGCTTTCGTCAAAATAGGTAATACCCCGAAGTAAAATGCATCATTAGACATGAAAAATGTGAATGGCATACTGAGAAGTGCTGTAATAATTGGTAGTTGTGGTCCAAGTGCATCTGGTATAAGAGTTACTACACTGTTAGCCATTGCATCTACCATTTTTGTTCCAGATAAAATACCAGTGAAAATACCGGCAGCAAATACGAGAGAAACAACTGCTAATACATTCCCTGCATGAGAAGCAATACGTTCTTTCTGTTGCTCTAAGTTTGGATAGTTAATCATAACAGCAATAGCAAAAGCGACTGTAAATAAAACAGGTAACGGCATAACTTCTAGTATGAGACAGACAAGTAATGTGGCGGTTAATAAAAAGTTAATCCATAGAAGTTTAGGACGTTTATGCGCTGTGGCTTCGACAGTTGCAGCTTGCTCATCCATTGTTTGCATTTGTTTTAAATACTGTACATCCATAATTCCTAAACGTTTTCTTTCTTTTTTTCCAAGATAGTAGGCAACGAAAACAACCCAAATTGCACCAGCAATCATTCCTGGAATAAGAGGTGTAAATAATTCGGAAGCCTCAAGTCCAAGTGCGCTCATAACACGAGCTGTGGGTCCACCCCAAGGTGTAAGATTTGTTACTCCCGCTCCTAACATAACAACTCCAGCTAATATGAGTGGGTTCATTCCAAGGCGCTTATATAGTGGATACATTGCAGAAACTGTAATCATGTATGTTGTTGTACCATCACCATCTAAAGAAACGATAATAGTCAATATAGCCGTTCCGACAACGATTTTTAAAGGATCTCCTTTTACAAATTTTAAAATCTTACTAATGACAGGATCAAATAAACCGCTATCAATCATAATCCCAAAATATAAAATAGCGAACATAAGCATAATACCAGTAGGTGCTAATTTTTGAATCCCCTCTAACATCATAGGCCCCATATTGGCATAGAATCCGCCAATTAATGCAAAAACACTCGGAATTAATATTAATGCTACTAGCGCTGACATACGTTTCGTCATAATTAAAAACATAAAGACAAATACCATCGCAAATCCAAGTAGTGCTAACATGTAATTTCCCCCTCAAAAGAATGATTGCGCTTTCAAAATAGAATAAAAATTCAGAAAAAGGTTTTTTATTTATAATAAAAGCATCCATTCAAATGGTAAATAATTTGAAAAATAACATCATTAGAAGCATAATTTTTATTTTGTTCATTTTGTTCACGGTAGTTAATTTGAATTTTTAAAAAGTAAGCTACTCCTCGTAAGAATGGTAGAATAAGATGAAAATAGTGAAGTGTGGAATAGGGAGTAGATTTTATATGAAAACGAGAATTGAAGAGATTTATAGCTCTTATGAAGGAAAAGTAGAGGAGATTTTTATTAATGAATCTTCTTACGTATATGAATGGGAAAAATTACTGATGATCCGAAAAAATGACGGTGAGCTTAAAAAAATTACAGTCGGGATTAGTGGAAATATAAGATTGGTAAATGTAGAAGTTGGACAGGAAATTAGTGCGGATACATTATTAGTTAAGTTAGAAGATGATTTGTTAATTACAGGCTGCGAGTGATGAGAGATGTGTAGAAATAACTACACATCTTTTTTTGTTTCCTATATTACAAAAAGCACATTGTTTTTTCACAAATCTCACACAACCTTTTGGTATTCTTTTCGTGAAGTATACGGTTTCTAGGGAGGAATATTGATGAAAGTAAAATATGTTGTACTTGCTATATGTTTATGTTTCGTATTTACGGTAGTCGGGTGTGGGAAAAAGGAAACAGCAGCTGTTGCTATTGATGAGAAACATGATAAATGTGATATTTGCCAAATTGGGGTAACAGATAATCAATTTGCAACAGAAATCATTTTAGAAAATGGAAAAGCGTTAAAGTTTGATGATATCGGTTGTATGTATAAATGGATGGAGATCAACTCAGATGAAAAGACGAAAGAGAAATTTGTTCGAGATTATGATTCGAAAGATTGGATTTCGTTAGAAGACGCTACTTACGTATATGATAAAACAATAACGACACCGATGGCTTATAATGTCATTTCATTTAAAAATAAAAAAGATGCAGAGAGCTTTGTATCTAACTATAAGGGCAAAGTTCTTTCGTATAAAGAGTTAGCAGAGCATAAATGGGAAATGAATAAAGAGATGATGGGGAAACCGAAAGCAGGAAATCATGGTGGACATCATTAATAATAGAAAAAGACAACTATATAGTTGTCTTTTTCTATTATTACTCAGGTGCAAATATAGAAAAGGTGTAAAATTTTTAGAAGAACGGTTACAATGGAATATAGTAACCTAAAGCAATCATTTATCCCGCATTAACGGGCAGTAAGATCCCCACCTCAAAATTTAGTGAAAGCAAAGAATTTAGGTGGAGATCAACTGCCCGTAAAAGCCCGATTGGTTCAACTAATAATTAGTGGTGGATGAACAAAACCCCCACTAATTAAAGTTTCACTTTATGTACTTTTTAGAAATGTATACAAATGCGGTAAAAACGTGCTAAACTAATTGCTTCATAATGTTAATGATGGGGCCATCAGGCGTATCATTTCAATAGGTTGAGAAACATAGTATAAGCTTAAGATAATCCGATTAAAGAAGGAATCTAAAGGGCTTATGGATAAATGTACTCAAGAAGAGTTATTGTATGTGATGGAGGAATGGTTAAGAAAACATTATCTTTCATAGGAGCTGTAGTTGTGAGAAAACAAAAAATTTTATTATGTATTTTATTAGGACTTTTAATGACGGTAGTGGCTTGCGATAAGCAAGAAGAACCAGAATCGAAACCGGTTCATGTGAAAAATGAAAAGAAAAAAGAGAAGCATAAAGAACAGGAAGAATCTAAAGAAGAGAAAAGTATAAATTTAATGGACAAACAGTTGTTACTTTCAGCTACTCTTGGAGACACAGAGACAGCTATGAAGTTGATTCAGGATGGAGCGAATATAAACGTAGAAGGTGACAACGGAGAAACGCCTGTCCTTGCAGCGACGTACCAAAATCATGTAGAGACAGTTAAAGCATTAATTGGTGCAGGTGCTAATATTGAAATTAAAGATGAGAAAAAAAGTAATCCACTTCTTTATGCAAGTAGAGAAGGATATACGGATATTGTAAAAGTATTAATTAATGCAGGAGTTAATACGAAAGAAACGACTAAGTCAGGTGGAACAGCACTTATTTCTGCATCTGAGCGTGGCCATGTAGAGGTTGTTAAAGAATTATTAGAGCATACAGATATTGATGTGAATTATAAAAATGAACGTGGTGGAACAGCGCTATTAGAAGCAATTGTATTAGGAAATGGTAGTGAAAACCATAAGAAAGTAATTCAATTGCTTATTGATCATGGTGCAGATGTAAATATGGCTAACAAGGAACATCTGACGCCACTGCAATACGCTGAAAAAAGAGGTTTTAAAGATATTGTAAATATGTTGAGGGTAGCTGGAGCGAATGAAGTAGTACAGCCACAACAACCAGTAGAGTAACAAACGAAAAATAATCCCATTTAGATAGACAGAATGAAGAAATCAGTTAGTATGATGGATTCAGTAATGTGTATTTGAATGGGATTTTTGTTTTGAACATGAAAAATAGATTATGAATGGATGGTATATGGGGTAAATAAGGAGGATATAAATGACTCTCTGAGAACTTGATTTAATAGTAATTCAGGCAGAGGTTTTATTTGTTCATAATCAAGTAGGAAAAATGAAATATGTAAATGAACAAGGAAATACGAAAGCACCACGTTTTTTTCTTGGCAGAACTCGTGAAGGGGGTATAACGAGATATCATTGTAATGTGGATGATGAAACGGTAAGTAAGATTGAGAAGTTAATTCGAGAACCTTCAAAGCATATAGAGATAGCAAAGATTATTAATGTATTAAATGAAGAAAGAACAGTGGAAAATATTTGGATGGGTCCTGCTTTCATGTTTACTAGTAATTTACATAAGCCGACTAGAACAATACAAATAACGGAGAAGAATAGAGAGCTTTTACGAGAAAATTTTCCTAATCTAATAGAACAGATGGAATGGAGGAAACCTTATTTTGCAATTGTAAAAAATGAAAAGGTGGTTTCTGTTTGTTGCAGTGCCAGAAGTACCCCCGTAGCTGCTGAGGGAAGTGTGGAAACTTTAACCGAGTTTCAAGGGAATGGATATGGTACTGATGTTGTTACAGCTTGGGCCATAGCAATACAAGAGGAAAAGCGCATTCCACTTTATAGTACTTCCTGGGATAATTATGCCTCACAAGCAGTTGCGAGAAAACTAAAACTGATTGACTATGGAATGAATTTGCATATCACTTGAATTTTAAAGATAGTTGTTGCGTTCTGTTGGAGTTCATTCATATATCTAGATTATTGTAAAAAGTAATGTGGTGAATATTAACACTCGATTAACACCTAATTAACAAACTATCAAAACTGGCTTAATAAATGAGTAATATAGTAAAGGTAACAAAATAACTAGGGTAGAGAACATTTGAGAACACCCGCTTACATATAATGTGCCGCTTTCTTAGGTGTGCTCTATTCCCTAGAGTTCAAATAAGGAGAAAGGCGTTCTATGTAAGTAGGTGTTTTTAGTTTGGATAAAAATAGAACAGTTAGGTGGAATGAATGTTTAAAGAACCTTATATTGCGATGATAAAGGATTGGAAAGGATACAAAGCATACAAACAATTGCCGAAAACAGTTTTTCTTATGACGGGTTCAATGCTGGAATTACCAGAGCGTGTATACGAATTGCAGAAACATGGACATGATGTATTTCTTCATTGTGATTTTATACAAGGCTTAAATACGAATACAGAGGAAGCGCTTTTGTATATTCAAGATGTTATCGGGGCACAAGGTATTATTTCAACAAAGGGTTCGACAATTCGAAATGCTAATAAAATTGGATTGAAAACAATTCAACGTATTTTTATTGTAGATACTTTATCCCTTACTAAATCAATTGAAAATTGTAAAACGACTAAACCAAATGCAGTAGAGATTATGCCGGGGATTATGCCTTCTATAATTAAACAGCTAGCAGAGGAAATAGAGTTTCCTATTATTGCAGGCGGGCTGATTCAAACGCGAGAAGATGCGGAAATTGCAATTCGTGCAGGAGCAAGTGCGATTTCAACAAGTCATTATGAAGTATGGATACAAGAAGAAAAAAGGAGTGCAACCTTGTGATTGAATTGAAAAATGTTTCAAAGGTATATAAAAATGCAAAAGAGACGGCGGTTAAAGGCGTATCGGTTCATATTAAGAAGGGCGAATTTTTTGTTTTAGTTGGACCTTCGGGATGCGGGAAAAGCACATTATTACGAATGATTGCTGGCTTAGAAGAGATTTCTTCGGGAGATTTAATTATTAATGAACGTGTTGCAAATGATATAGAGCCGAAAGACCGTAATCTATCAATGGTATTTCAAAATTATGCATTATATCCACACTTATCTGTAGAAGAAAATATTTTATTTGGACTTAAGGTAAGAAAAGTACAAAAAGAAGAGCGACAAAAGCGATTAATGGAAGCTATTGAAATGGTAGGACTGAAAGAGTATGTGAAAATGAAACCAGGCCAATTATCAGGCGGACAAAGACAGCGTGTTGCACTTGCCAGGGCAATTGTGAGTCAAGCACCAATCTGTTTAATGGATGAACCACTTTCGAATTTAGATGCAAAATTACGTGCGCAAATGAGAATTGAAATTAGAGAAATTCAGCAGCGATTAGGAATTACGATGATTTACGTTACCCACGATCAAATAGAAGCGATGACTATGGGAGATCGTATCATGGTTTTAAATAAAGGAAGTATACAGCAAGTTGGAACACCACTTGACATATATAACGAACCAGCAAACGAATTTGTTGCAAGCTTTATAGGTTCTCCTTCTATGAATATAAATGATGGAGAAGTAGATAAAGAAAAAGGTGTATTACATATAGGGCAATTGCAAATTCCATTATCTATTGGACAGTTAAAGCAATTACCAGAAGGAATAATTCGTATAGGCATGCGTCCTGAGCATATTGCACTGTCTGAGGAAGGACAAGAAGTGACGCTGCAATCTGTAGAAGTATTAGGGAATGAATCTATATTAAATTTTGCGGTAAATGGAACAACTTGGAGTGCGAAAGTCATCGGACAGTTACTCCTGAACAAAGGTGACAAAGTAAAATTATTATTCTCGCAAGAAAAGTTATGCTTCTTTAACGAAAACACGAATGAACGCTTAAAAGTGGTAGCTGAAGAAGAGTTGAAAGTGGTGGCGAAATAATGATCGAAGTAAGTAAGTTACCAGTTCAAACAAAGGTGTCAAAAAAGAAAAAATTATGGGAGAGAACGAAAGATTTAAGAATAGGATTATTGTTTTTGGCGCCATCTATTTTGTTATTTTCGATTTTTCTGTTCTATCCATTGTTTAGGACGATTTATTATAGTTTTTATTTAACCGATATACATGGAGAAGCTAATCTCTTCGTTGGCTTAGAAAATTATCAATATTTATTCTCTGATCCAGCCTTCTACAAAAGTATAAAATCAACTTTATTATTTGTTTTATATACAGTTCCTACGAGTATTATATTTGCTTTGTTTCTTGCATTGATTGCAAATGGAAAGGTAAGAGGTATTGGGTTATTCCGAGTTCTGTTTTCTTCGACGATGGGAATATCAGTAGCTGCTAGTGCAGTGATTTGGCTATTTTTATTTCATCCAAGTGTAGGATTATTTAATAATATATTAGCCTCTATGAACCTTCCTGCAATCGCATGGTTAACGAGTCCGGACTGGGCACTATTCTCTGTATCAGTTACAACAGTTTGGGTGAATACAGGTTTTGCATTTTTAGTTATATTAGGTGGTTTACAAAATATTGATACGTCTTTATATGAGAGTGCATCTATAGATGGTGCTAGTTATTTATATAAGCTTCGCCGTGTTACATTACCGATGCTATCGCCAACTTTATTCTTTATTGTAACAGTAACATTAATTAGTGCGTTCCAAAGCTTTGGACAAATTGATATTTTAACGCACGGTGGACCAAATGATGCAACGAATTTAATTGTGTACTCGATTTACAAAGAGGCGTTTGTGAATCATCAATTTGGAACAGCAAGTGCACAAGCGATGGTATTATTTGTTTTCATTTTCGTTGCTACATTACTTCAATTTAAGTTTGCTGAGAGAAAGGTGCATTATAAATGATTGTTAAACAGTGGAAACAAAATTTCCTATTATACATGCTACTCATTATTAGTGCAGTGATGGTGTTTTTTCCTGTACTGTATGCATTTTTAATAAGCTTTATGACACCAGACGATATTCAAATGAGAAGGTTATTTCCGACCCAGTTTACTTTTGATAATTTCATTAATATTTTTCAAAAAGTACCGCTTTTTACATACTTATATAACAGTTTAATTGTATCGACAGTCGTTATGATTGGACAACTTATCGTATCAAGTTTAGCAGCTTATGCTTTTGTTTTTCTTCAGTTTAAAGGGAGAAACTTAATTTTCTTCCTGTTTATTTCAACGATGCTTATTCCGTGGGAAGCAACGATGGTGCCTAACTTTTTAACGATTCAAAACTTTGGCTGGATCAATAGTTTCGCCGGGATGACAGTGCCGTTTTTTGCAACAGCTTTCGGTATTTTCTTGTTACGCCAACATTTTATGACACTCCCGAATGAACTGAAAGAAGCTGCTTTTATTGAAGGGATTGGAAATATAAGATTTTTATTCAGCGTTGTAATACCGTATTGTAAAACGAGTTTTATTACGCTTGGAGTATATAGCTTTTTAACAACATGGAATATGTATTTATGGCCACTTTTAGTGACCACTGATGAAAAAGTAAGAACAGTGCAAATCGGTGTAAAGCAGCTTCAGTCTCAAGAAGTTGCAACTGATTGGGGAAGTGTAATGGCCGGTGTTACGGTTATCGTTATTCCAACATTGATTTTACTATTTTTAGGACAAAAACAATTACAACAAGGATTAACAAAAGGTGCAATTAAATAACTAAGAGAAGGTGAGCTTAAAATGAGTTTAGTAAAAAAAGGTGCTGCCCTATTAATGGCAGCAACAATGGCATTATCTAGTGCCGCTTGTTCAAATAGTAAAACAGAGGGAAAACCTGAAGCGCAGGCAAAAGTAGCACCAGTTGAAAAAAATGGTGATAAAACTGTAATTCGCTTCTGGCATGCGATGGGTGGAAAAACACAAGGTGTACTAGATAGTCTTGTTGCAGACTATAATAAGTCACAAAGTAAATACGAGATAAAGGCAGAGTTCCAAGGGACATATGAAGAGTCTTTAACGAAGTTTAGAACGATGTCTGCAACGAAAGAAGCGCCAGCTCTTGTTCAATCGAGTGAAATTACAACGAAATATATGATTGATAGCAAAAAAATCACACCAATTGATAGCTGGATAAAAAAAGATAAGTACGATACGTCAAAATTAGAAAAAGCAATTACAAATTATTATTCAGTTGATGGAAAAATGTATTCTATGCCATTTAATTCATCTACACCAGTATTAATTTATAATAAAGATGCTTTCGCAAAGGCGGGCTTAGATCCAGAGAAAGCTCCAAAAACATATGTGGAATTACAAGAAGCAGCGAAAAAGTTAACGATTAAAGAAGGCGGAAATGTAAAACAATATGGATTCTCCATGCTTAACTATGGTTGGTTCTTTGAAGAGTTGTTAGCGACACAAGGTGCTTTATATGTAGATAATGAAAACGGCCGTAAAGATGCTGCAAAGAAGGCGGTATTTAACGGTAAAGAAGGACAGAAAGTATTTGGAATGTTAGATGATTTAAATAAAGCTGGCGCACTTGGAAAGTATGGAGCAAGTTGGGATGATATTCGTGCTGCGTTCCAGTCTGGACAAGTTGCTATGTATTTAGATTCTTCAGCAGGTGTTCGCGATTTAATTGATGCATCTAAGTTTAATGTAGGTGTTTCATATATTCCATATCCAGAGGATTCGAAACAAAATGGTGTTATCATTGGAGGCGCATCATTATGGATGACGAATATGGTTTCAGAAGAAACGCAACAAGGTGCTTGGGACTTTATGAAATATTTAACGAAGCCAGACGTACAAGCGAAATGGCATACGGCAACAGGCTATTTCTCAATTAATCCAGATGCATATAATGAGCCGTTAGTAAAAGAGCAATATGAAAAATATCCACAGTTGAAAGTAACAGTAGATCAACTGCAAGCGACGAAGCAATCTCCAGCAACACAAGGTGCTTTAATTAGTGTATTCCCAGAATCACGAGATGCAGTTGTAAAAGCATTAGAAGCAATGTATGACGGAAAGAATAGTAAAGAAGCGTTAGATGAAGCTGCCAAAGCAACAGATAGAGCAATTAGCATTTCATCTCGTACGAGTCAAAAATAAGAGAAAGCCGTATCCTTAAAAGGGATACGGCTTTCTTTATAGGGAGATAAGGGATCAAAGAAATGATGAAGTTTTATCTCTTTTATATGAGTAAAGGGTCTAGAGTGAATGTTGTCCTTTTCATTATTTATTCAACTCTATTGCGACTTGTTTACCATTTACGAAAACCTCTACTACCGCTACTACAACTTCCATTACTTTTTTCATCTCTCATCTCTCCTTGTTTTTTGTTTCATTTCTTACTCTCAGTATAAGGAGATACAGTAATTACAACTATCGAATTGGATGACAAGAGACTTACATTGTTGTAAGGATAATAGTTTAGTTTGTAATAAAGTGAAACTTTAATCAATGGGGCTTTTCTTCATCCACCACTGATTATTAGCCCTCACCAATCGGGCATTAACGGGCAGCCCTACCCCCACCTAACTTCTTTGCTTCCGCTGAATTTTGAGGTGGGGGTCTTACTGCCTGTTAATGCGGGATAAATTTAATCCAAGGTTAAGATTCGGAATTTTCCGTTGTTTTGAACTATAATTAGAAAGAGGGGGGATAATATGAAAAGAATTCTTGTTATTAGTGATATTCATGGAGAAATAGAAAAGTTCGAACAGTTGTTGAAAGAAGCTCAATATAATGCGAAAAAGGATCAATTAATCTTACTGGGAGATTATGTAGATCGTGGTCCAAATGCGCGTGCTGTAATTGAAAAGGTAAAAGAATTGAAAGAAGAGGGAGCACTCATTTTAAAAGGAAATCATGAAGATATGATGATTAAGGCGTTAACGACAAATGAGGAACGTTCATGGAACCATTGGGTAAAAAGAAATGGTGGAGATAAGACATTATATAGTTATGGATTTGTAGAAGAAGATATTGCGGTTAATGAGAAAGACTTCCAAAAACCGATTTTACAATCTTCTGTATTAGAGGAACATATAAAGTTTATTCAAGAATTAGATCATTACATTGAAACAGAAGAGTATATATTTGTACATGCTGGGGTTGAGCCGATGAAACGAGTTTCTGAATCTGAACCATATACGTTAATGTGGATCCGTAATGAATTTCATAATGGATATAGCGGTGAAAAGGTTGTTGTATTTGGGCATACGGAAACAAAAACGCTTCATAGTAGTGAGGATTGCGGAGTGTATTTTGGTAGTAATCGTATTATTGGAATTGATGGCGGGGCTGTGTATGGTGGTCAGCTAAATTGTTTGGAGTTGCCAAGTAAAAAGGTATATGTAATAAAAAATTGAAAGAGATAAGAGGAATCTTATTTCTTTCAATTTTTTATTAAGGTAAATTTAAGACAAAGTTTTTATAATAAAACTTCAAAATTTTAGAAGGAAATAGCTGAAAATGAAATTACGTAATATAACTACATTCTTTTGTTATGAAGAGAAGAAATGTAATAATAAATAGAATTGAACTATTTGATGGAAGGTGAGAGCATGCGCTTACTTGTAGTAGAAGATAATACTTCGTTATTAGAATCTATCGTACAAATTTTGCGTGATGAATTTGAAGTAGATACGGCAATAAATGGAGAAGATGGATTGTTTTTAGCGCTTCAAAATATATATGATGCAATTTTGTTGGATGTGATGATGCCAGGGATGGACGGATTTGAAGTGATTCAAAAAATACGTGATGAAAAGATTGAAACACCAGTCCTGTTTTTGACAGCGAGAGATTCTTTAGAAGATCGGGTGAAGGGATTGGACTTTGGTGGAGATGACTATATCGTTAAGCCATTTCAGGCCCCTGAATTAAAAGCGAGAATTCGCGCTTTACTACGCAGAAGTGGTAGTTTAACAACGCAGCAAACGATTCGCTATAAAGGGATTGAATTGTTCGGAAAAGATAAAGACGTTCAAGTAGATGGACAAGGTATTAAGTTGACATTGAAACAATATGAGCTACTAGAGTATCTCATTCAAAATAGCGGGAAGATTTTAATGCGTGAACAAATTTTTGATCGTGTTTGGGGATTTGATTCAGATACGACAGTAGCAATTGTAGAAGTGTATGTGCATCATTTACGTAAAAAATTAGAGCCATTCGGTTATCAGAAAGATATTCAAACCGTTCGAGGTATTGGATATATATTAAAAGAACAATGAAAAAAGGAAGTATGTTTCAAAAGACACGCATTCGTTTGACTATAGTGAATTCATTAGTATTTATCCTATTAATAGGTATATTAGGCAGTATTATTTATTCATACACATATAAGCGTATTTATAATGAAGTGGATCAATCTATAAAAATGATGGCTCAGTATAGAGAAAAATTAGATGTTAAAATACCACCAAGAAAACGCATAGAGAATATCCAGATTGGAGATCCGCGAGTAACTAGAATAACTTGGAATGGGAAAATAGTGAAAATAGAGGGCGATAACCGTAAATTCCGTTCTATTTTTGAAGAGAATTTGGAAAAGTTTTCTCCAAAAAAATTAGGGGAGTTACAAGATATTGAAGTACAAGGACGATATTTTAGAGCATTTTCGCTTCAAAAAGATGGAGAAATAGTTCAAATCGTGCGAGATATAACAGCGGAAGAAAGAATGTTAAATACTTTATTTTTAATCCTCGTTATAGGTTGTAGCATAGGAAGCCTCTGTGCGATAGGTATCGGCTTTTTCCTAGCTGGCAGAGCACTTGTACCTATTCAAAATTCATGGGAGAAACAGCAGCAATTCGTTTCTGATGCATCACATGAACTAAGGACACCGCTTGCAGTTATTCAATCAAAAACGGATGTGTTATTCCAATCACCATCCGCTACGATAGAAGAAAAAGCGATGGATATTTCTACAATTTCAAAAGAATGTAGGCGGTTATCGAAACTCGTTAGTAATTTATTATTGCTAGCACGTTCTGATTCTAATCAAATTGAGATGGATAAGAAAACATTTGAACTTGATAAATTGTTAGAAGAAATAGTAGCTCCATATAAAGAGATTGCTTCTTATCAGGAAAAAGAAATGATACTAAAAGTAGAACGTGGTGTATCTTTTATGGGGGATAGAGAGCGGATTCATCAAATGATGGTCATACTGTTAGATAATGCGATGAAGTATACAAACGAAGGTGGGCATATTCAAATAGATTGTACGCAAACGAGTAGTTCAATTCGTATACAGGTGAAGGATGACGGGATAGGAGTGAAAGAAGAAGATATTCCGAAATTATTTGATCGTTTTTATCAAGGGGATAAAGCAAGAAGTACGTCAGAAGGAGCTGGATTAGGTCTTTCAATCGCAAATTGGATTGTAGAAAAGCATTATGGAAAAATATCAGTAGAGAGCAGATGGGGAAATGGCACTTGTTTTGAAGTGATTTTTCCTAAAAATCAAAAAATATAAGTAAGAAGACGATCTTGTTTTTACAAGGTCGTCTTTTTTTTAAGGGAAAGTTAAGAAACTATTTATATTATGTATGGCATAAAGAACGTTCGTTACATGAAGAAGAGACTAGGTGTATGTGAGTGGATTTTATCAATCATAATGTTATCTCAAGCAGCGATGAGATGTATGTATAGTATTAAAAAAATTATGGGAATGCTGAAAAAGAAAGTGTAAGAGGGAGGAATTAATTTTGAAAAAGAAAATGATGACGGTATTCACTATTGGAGTAATGAGTTTAAGCATATTAGGGGGTGCCTCTCCTTCTGAAACACAAAAAGGAAAGACAGATTACACGCAGCGCAGTAAAGAACAATTGAACAATGGTAAGATACATGCAGTGCATACAGAAGAAAAAGCAGAGGAACTAGGTATTGAAACGGAAGGAAAAGAACAAATTACATTAGAAAAAGAAATTCATGAAACAGAAGTAGGAAGGGAAGCAGAGCAGTTAGGTATTTCGATTGAAGGAAAAGATGTTGGGACGCTGTCAGAAGAAATCTATGAAACAAAAGTAAAGCAAGAAGCGTTAAAGCTAGGTATATCTATAGAGAATACATCAATTGTAGATTTAATTACTCAAATTAATACGATTAAAATTAAAGATGAAGCAGATAAATTAGGCATTTCTACAGATGGAAAAGAAATTGAAGACATCGCGGAAGAAATCTACGGAACGAAAGTAAGAGAAGAAGCAGGAAAGTTAGACATTTCTCAAAAAGGAAAAGAAATTGAAGAGTTAGCACAAGAAGTGTACGAACAAAAAGTACAGGAAGAAGCAAAAAAATATCATATTGATTTGTACGGTAAAGATATATATCAAATATTAAAAGAAATTAATGAACAAAAGGTGCTACAAATGGCAGATGAGCTTAATATGGATAAAATGAATATGAATATTCAAGAGTTAGCGGAAAAGATAAAAAAAGATCAGCCTGAAAAAGGAAAAGAACTAAATTTTGTACCGATGATTAGAACGGATGCTGACGCATTTTATTCTTATTTAACGAATTAATAAGGGCGTGAAAGTGATAAGAAAATTGAAGTGGTATATATGTACAGCTTTACTAGGTGCAGCAATATGGAGTGTATATACAAATGGAATTCCAAAGTATGTAGAGAAGTTTACATTCTCAAATATACAAAGAGGAAAAGAAACGGAGTTTAGTAATAACGATGAAAAAGTCATCTTATCAAATGTTCCATTAATTCAGCAGTTACCAGAATTGGATAGAGGCTGTGAAGTGACAAGTTTAGCAATGATGTTACAATACGCTGGTGTTTCAGTGGATAAGATGACATTAGCAAATGAAATAAAAAAAGTTGATTTTATAGACGATGGTGTGCGCGGGAATCCGAATGAAGGATTTGTAGGTAATATTTATACATTCTCTGAATCAGGATATGGTGTATATCATGGGCCACTTTTTCAGTTAGCAGAAAAATATTTACCTAATAAAGCTGTAGACTTAACTGGGAAGAATATAGAAGAGATTTATAAGAGTGTAAAAGCAGGGAAACCGGTAGTCATGATTACGAATGCAACATTTGCACCATTAGATGAAGATGAATTTACTACATGGGAAACAAATAGTGGAGATGTTTCTATTACGTATAATGAACATTGTATTGTACTTATTGGGTATGATCAGGAATCTGTATATATTCGAGATCCACTTGAGGATAGCTTAGATGTAAAAGTACCGAGAGAAAGCTTTGAACAGGCATGGGTGCAAATGGGGAGTCAGGCAATTAGTTATGTAAAGAGCTCCAAATAAATTAGGATGAAGAGTTTTAGTAAGATGACTATAAGGCGAAGGATAGAGATTGAAGATTATAAGAGAAATTTTTTAGAGTAGAAGCTGTTGAAAAATAAGAGAACTTTAGTATATATAATGCTAAAGTTCTCTTATTTTTATGATTAAAATCCTTATTAAGGAGTGAATATGGAAAAATGCATAATTGACGAAAAATTTACATGTTATCATTATATATTGTTT